>NZ_JBNGCU010000050.1:0-13603 GCF_049974945.1 Methanocrinis sp.
AGGACCGGGCCGACGATTCTTTCGTCGAAGCGGCGGATCGCCTCGATCTTTTTGTCGAGATCGCCGTCGTGGCCCATCTCGTCGGGGGCCTCGACGTGGAGGTAGACGAAGTCCACCCGGTCGAGGGCCCCGAGGCAGGCCGCGACCTTCCCCTCGTAGTTGGTGTCGAGAACTCCGGTCGCGCCGGAGACCTCGATCACCTCAAGGCCAGCGTAGACCCCCATCCCCTTGAGGAGGTCGACGGCGGAGATGACCGCGCCCTCTATGCCCCAGATCTCGCGGAACCGGGGCATCGAGGGGGCCTTCCCCTGCCCCCAGAGCCAGATCATGTTGGCGGGCCGCTTGCCTTCTTTCTCGCGGCGCAGGTTGACCGGGTGCTCTTCGAGGAGGGGGATCGATTCGAGCATCATCTCGCGCAATGGGGCTGCGCCCTCGCCTTGGGGTAGGTGTTCGTCGATCGGCTGGCCTGCGATGTCGTGGGGCGGGGTGCAGTCTGCTGAAAGGCCGTCGTTTTTCTCCTGGACCAGGAGATTTCGATAGCTAACGCCAGGATAGAGCCTTATATCGGGCTGGGCTTTGGCCAGGGCTGCGATCAGCTCGCTTCCTTCTTCTGAGGAGATGTGGCCGGCGCTGTAGTCGACCATGATCCTCTTTTCGAGGTCGACGTTGACCAGGTTGCATCGGAAGGCGACGTCCTGGGGGCCTAAGGCCACGCCCATCGCCGCCGCCTCCAGGGGGGCGCGGCCGCTGTAGTACCTCCTGGGGTCGTAGCCCATCACCGAGAGGTTGGCCACGTCGCTTCCCGGCGGCATCCCGGCGGGGACGTTACAGGCGAGGCCGCCTCGCCCCTGGCGGGCGATCCGGTCCATGTTGGGGGTCTCTGCCGCCTCCAGAGGGGTCTTTCCGCCGAGCTTCTCGATGGGATGGTCCGCCATCCCGTCTCCCAGAAGTACAACCAGCTTCATCTTCGTCCTCATCTCCACTCTTCGGGTCCGTCGTCGTTTCCGATCAAATCGTCGCCATCTTCGGCTCGCGCTCGGGTTATCTGAATCCGTCTCCTTTCGGCTCGTGTCTGTCGGCCATCCCCTAAATGAAGGAGGTGCTCATCCCAGATTCCGCCGTCGCCTCTTCCGCCTTCTTCTTTGCCCTCGCCCTCCTCTCGGCCGCGGGCATCTCCTCCTCTTCCTGCCTTCTCTCCTCCTCCCTCTCCATCCTGGCAAGGTGGTGGTTTAAGACCTTGGCGAGCCGGTTGAGCTTCTCCCTCTGACAGGTCGCGCCCCTGGTGACGCCGTAGACGATGTCGACTACGGTCCCCCTAGTCTCGACCTTGTTCTTCGGCGGCGTCACCAGCCTGGTCTTGACCCCCGCCTTCGCGAAGTCCTCGAAGTCCACGGGGCTCTGGCATACGATCACCGCCGGGACGTCCGCCAGGGCCAGAACGTCCTTCGCCTTGTAGACGACGTGAGACCTGATGTTCCCCAGATGGATCACCGCGATCTTGTGCCTCTCGATCTGCTCGATCTCCTTCGGGGTGAGGCCGAAGGTGGGTCCAAACCCCCTGGACGCCGAGGGGAAGCTCTCTGGAACCCCCGCCCCCGACTCCAGGACGAGGACGCTCGTCTGGATCCCCTCCCGCCGGAGGCCGTAGGTGATCTCGCAGACGGGCTTGGTTATGTGCCGTCGCCCCGGTGACATGGCGATGGCGATTACGTCTGGTTGGGAGGCCTCGGAGAGGGTTCCGCGCTGGGCGAGGCCGCCGCCCTTGGCGAGCCCCATGCTCTCTCGGCAATCCACAACCTGGGTCGTCCTGCCGATCATGAGAATTTATTCGAGTCTAACGCATATTAGGCTTTGCCAGCCGCGTTTTTCAGTCCGGCCGCGCCCTTTATAGCCCCCTCACGACAGACCCCCTGGTATGCTCTCCTTTGTTGGCCTGGGCCTCTACGACGAGAAGGACGTCTCGGTGAGGGGGCTGGAGACGATCAGAGAGGCGGATCTGGTCTATGTTGAGTTCTATACCTCAAGGCTTGCGGGCGTCTCCCTGGATGATCTCTCAGAGTTCTACGGCAAAGAAGTCCGTCTTCTGAGCCGGGAAGAGGTGGAGGTCAGACCCGAGGAGTGGATGAGCGAGGCACGAGATAAGAAGGTCGCATTTCTGGTTGGGGGAGACCCCATGATCTCGACGACCCACCTGGACCTGCGGCTCCGGGCCCTCAGGATGGGGATCGAGACCCGTATAGTCCACTCCTCCTCCATCGTCACCGCGGTATCCGGGCTCACCGGCCTTCAGAACTATCGGTTCGGACGATCCACCTCCATACCCTACCCCTACATGGCAGGGGGAAAGAGGATCGTGGCCACGAGCCCTTACGAGGTAGTCGTCGATAACCTCGAGCGAGACCTTCACACCCTACTCTTCCTGGACATCCAGCCCGATAGGCAGATGACCTCCAGCGAGGGGGCGGCCCTCCTCCTGGAGATGGAGAGGATCACCGGAGGCGATCGGCTGGCTGCCGCCCTAGGCGTCGGGGTGGCCAGGGCCGGGTCCGAGGACGCCAAAGTGCTGGCCGACTGGCTCCCGAGGCTCTCAGAGCACGACTTTGGGGGTCCCCTCCACATCCTCGTCGTCCCGGCGAGGCTCCACTTCATGGAGGCCGAGGCGCTGGTGGCCCTGGCCGGCGCCCCCGAAGAGATCCTGGGGATGGCAAAATCCTGAGCTGGAAAGCTTTAATAATCCTCAGATATTCTCCTAAGAATACTGGAGGATTATCGTGCCCAAGATATCGGTGGAGATTCCCCAACATATAATCGATGACGTCAGCCAGCACGTCGGCGACGACGGAAAGTTCGTCAACTTCTCCGATGCGGTCCGGACGGCTCTTCGGAAGATGCTGGACCAGCTCGACGAGATCGACCGCCGCCAAGGAAGGCTGAAGGAGGAGGGCGAAGAGTGAAGATGGGACTCTCCCTGGAGTTCGACGCCGCTCATCGACTCCCGAACTACGACGGCAAGTGCGCGAGGGTCCACGGCCACACCTACGAGGTGGAGGTGGTCTTGGAGGGACCGGTGGACGATGGAAGCGGCTTTCTGATGGACTTCTACGACCTGAAGCAGATCTTGAAATCCGTTTTAGAGGAGCTGGACCACCGCGACCTGAACGAGATCCTCGCCAACCCCACGGCGGAGAGGATCGCAGAGCACATAAAGGCCGGACTGGAGGACCGGCTCATCGCGACCCCCGCGGTCCTCGTCTCGGTGAAGCTCTGGGAGGGGAAGAACAAGTGGGTGATGGTCGAATGAGGCCCAAGGCGGTATGCCTCTCCTCCGGAGGCCTCGACTCGACGGTGGCGGCAGCTAAAGCAAAAGATGACGGCTTCGAGATCCACATATTCCACGTCCTCTACGGCCAGAAGGCCGAGAGGAGGGAGAAGAGGGCGGTCGAGGAGATCGGAGGAGCCCTGGGGGCCGCAGAGGTCAGGTTCGTCCGGACGGATCTCTTCTGCGGCCTGACCCCCCTGACGACCGCCGAGGCTCCCATCCCCTCGGGCGACGAGGTGGAGATCGAAAGCCCCACCTCCACCCCTTCCACCTGGGTCTACTGCCGAAACCTCGTCTTCGGCTCGATGGCCGCGGCCTATGCCGAGGCGATGGGGGCGGAGAGCATCTTCGTCGGCTTCAACGCCGAGGAGGGGAGGTCCTACCCGGACAACAGGCCCGAGTTCGTGGATCGGTTCAACTTCCTCCTGGAAAAGTCGGTCGCCTCTTTCAGCAGACCTCCAAAGATCGTGGCGCCCCTGGTCCACCTCCTCAAGCCCGATATAGTGAGGCTGGGCTCGGAGCTCGGCGCTCCCATGGAGCTGACCTGGTCCTGCTACCGAGAGGGAGATCTCCACTGCGGAGAGTGCGAAGCGTGTCAGCACCGGAGGTTCGGCTTTTTGGAGGCGGGCGTGGTTGACCCCACAGAGTATCGATGAGATCGGCAGTCTTGGCGAGATCTTCTCCTCCTTTCAGGGCGAGGGCCCTCTGATAGGTAGACGGCAGATATTCGTCAGGACCGCAGGTTGCAACCTGGGCTGCACCTACTGCGACTCCCCTCGGTTTCGTCGAGACGTCGAGTTTTGCGAAGTCGAAGATCCCCCCGGTTCGGGCCTCTTTCGGCGGGCCAAAAATCCGGTTGCATTGAGCTGGACGATGGCTCAGATCCTCGCCCTCTGGACCGTCGGCACCACCAGCGTCTCGATAACCGGGGGCGAGCCCCTCTGCCAGCCCGATTTCGTCCGGGCCCTGGCCATGAGCTGTGCTGCAGAGGGCCTGCCCGTATACCTGGAGACGAACGGCTTCTCTCAAAATCGCTTCGCGAGGCTGATCAGCTGGATCGACTTTGCGGCCGTCGACATCAAGCTTCCGAGCCACAGGGCCTGCCCTCCTGAAGAATGGGGCCAGCTCGTCGAAAACGAGCTCTCCTGCCTCAGGAGCGCATCCAGAGCTGGGGTCGTCACCATCGCCAAGGCTGTGATCCTGGAGACCACATCTCTTGAAGAGATAGAAGGGCTCTGCTCCCGGCTCCAAGGGCTGGATGCTTCACTTGTGCTCCAGCCGGCTTCGGGAAGAGGGAGGCCAGGTCCAGAAAAGCTGATGCTCCTTTATGAGGCAGCCTCGGAGCATCCCGGAGGGGTATTGGTGATACCCCAGGCCCACAAGATGATGGGCGTTCTCTGAAAGGAGAGCACGAAATGAGTTTTTTCAGATCAGATCGCCGGATTGGTCCCCTCTCTCAGCGATCCTCTCCTTCACCATCTGCCTCCTCTTATCGGCGTTCTTCTCGTACGCCTCTTTGTACCGATCGGACCGCTCGTTCTTATCCCATCTCGCAACTCTGGAGTCGAGGGCCTCGAACATGTACTTCTCCGCTGCCTTGACCGTCTCCAGGTCGCCGCGGAGGACCAATATCTCCCTCTCTTCTGTATCGCCGTCGATGAGGCCGACCTTGGCGTTCCGCCTCACCGGCTCCAGCTCGAAGTTGTCCACCAGATCCTGAATTACGCTCAGGGGCATCCCGATGGGAATCGCCAGGTCGTAGAGCCCTGCCAGTTCTTCTTTGTTCTCGATTTCAGCGTCGGCCATCCCATAATCACCTCCAGATCCTCATCCCTTGAAGATTTAAGTCTGTCGAACGGCCGGGCACCGGATCCTCAAACGCGGCCCGATCGGTCATATGTGGCCGCACTCTCTCCCCGCGAGAGGCTCAGATGATCTTGCCATATCAGAATGAGCATCAGACGGCTCTTCATCCTCCTGGGGCTGGGTCTGCCTAGGGAAACTGTTATTAAGGGGTGGCTCAATCAGAAGAGCTGCCGGGCCCGTAGCTTAGCATGGTTGGAGCGCACGGCTGATAACCGTGAGGTCACGCGTTCGAATCGCGTCGGGCCCACCAGAACTCAACTTTTTCTTCTTTCGATGCTTTCTGGCCAGATCCATCTATCGCTTTGAGTCGACTCTCCTTCTGGTCATTCTCCAGATATGTCGCCCATGAGGGTGGTGTTCATCACGTAATCGAAGCCCAGGGCCGGGGTTCCGCACCATCCTGCCTGCTCGAGGATCCCCATGAAGCAGACTCCGATGAGCTTCTTGTGCTCCACCTTCCCCAGAAGATCGGCCATCTCCTCGATGCTGACCCCGATCTTCGGCATGGCCATCCCCCCCAGGATCACCACCACGTCGGCGCTGGGGCTGGTGGCATCGCCCAGCTCCATCCCGTACTCTGTGGCGACGAGCTCCCTCGTCTTCTCCATCTCCAGGTTCGGCAAGAAGGCGAGCTTCTTATCCCTGATGGGAAAGCCGAGGAAGGTGGCGAAAGGCGTGCAGAAGCCGGGAGTGCCGACGAAGGTTATGCTCTCGTCGTCCTTCACCAGATCTCGAAATCCGTTCAGCATTCCGCCAAGTCCCTTTATTTCGGTGATCTTCTTCATCAAATCCCTCTGATACATGACTAACGCCCCAAAGGTTTTAAGCTTTGACCCTGCCTCAAAATGTTTATCTGGATTGAACAAGTTCATTCCGGCACGATGACCAAGAAATCGGTGAAGGAGAAAAAGGGCGCGGAGAAGAAAGGCCGATCCGCGCCGAAGAAACGGATGCTGGAGCGCATCCCCGATCTTTACATTTACGTGGGCCTTGTCCTCGTATTCCTGTTCTCGCTCTACCTGCGGATCTACAGGCCCATCTCGCACGTCTTTGTCGGAGACGCCGTCCTCTTCGACGGCAACGATCCCTGGTACCACATGATGCTGGCCAAGAGCACGGTCCTCAACTTCCAGCGGCCCTGGTTCGACCCGTTGACCTTCTTCCCCCAGGGAACCGGCATTCATTTCGGTCCCTTCAACAGCTGGGGGATCGCCGTCCTCTCGTATATCGTGGGTCTCGGAAGCCCAAGCATGCATACCGTCGAGGTGGTGGGGGCCGTCTTCCCCGGCATCCTGGGTGCCCTTCTCGTCTTCCCCGTCTACTTCATAGGCCGGGAGATCGGAGGGCGGACGGCGGGCTTTTTGGGCGCGGTCATGATCGCCGTTCTGCCCGGCCAGCTCCTGTCCCGGTCGGTGATAGGCTTCACCGACCACCATATCGCGGAGGTCCTCCTCAGCACCACGGCGATGCTCTTCTTCCTCCTCGCGGTCCGGTCGGGCACAGGGAAGCTCACCTTCGCCTCCCTTCGCGGTGGCGATCTCGCGGCTTTGAAAAGGCCCCTCTTATGCTCCCTCTTCGCCGGCATCTTCCTGGGACTCTACCTAGACGCCTGGGCATCTGGTCACCTCTTCGTGGGGATAGTTCTGGCCTTCGCCACCGTCCAGAGCGTCGTCGACCACCTGAAGGGAAGAAACGTGGAGTATCTGGGGATCGCAGGGACGATCGCCTTCTTGATGGCGCTCCTTCTGATCCTGCCCTTCATCAGGGTTCAAAACGGCTTCAGCTCAGTTTTCTACTCCCTCTTCCAGCCGACGATGCTGATCCTCGGCGTCATCTTCTTGCTCTTCTTATCCTTCATCTCGAATCAGCTCGTCGGGCGAAAGATGGATAGGCGCTACTTCCCTGCGGTCGTATTCGGGTCGATAGCCCTCTCTTTTGTGATCCTGATGCTCGCGGTCCCCTCGTTCACAGAGACCCTTATGAGCGGTCTGAGGATATTCCAGCCAAGGGCCGGCGGCGCGGCCACCATCTCGGAGGCCTCCACGATCCTGGAGAGGTACGGCGTCCAGAGGAACTTCCCTGGCTTGATCTCCCTCCTTTCTCCCTTCTGGCTGACCCTCCTGGCCCTGCCTCTCATGCTCCAGAGGTATCTCCGAGACGAGGATCGGAGAGCGGATATGCTGATCGTGGTCTGGACGCTGGTGGTGCTCGCCCTCACCTTCGCCCAGAACAGGTTCGCCTACTACTACGCGATCAACGTCGCCCTCCTCTCCGGGTACCTGGGATCGATCCTTCTTGAGAAGACCCGGTTTCTTGAGGCCGAGGACGCCTTGGTCAGGATGGCGAGGGGGTCCTCCAAGGACTCCCCTGACCATAACCTCCTCCTCACCAACCTCGCTGCCGTCGCCATCCTCTCGCTCCTCTTCATCTATCCGGCCATGTTCGGTACGGTCCAGGGGGTTGCTATCGGAAGCTTCCACTCGGAGCGGCACGTCGGACCGATCGGGTCTGACTGGTACGACTCCGTGGCCTGGCTAGAGGGTAACACCCCTCACCCGGGGATGGATATCTACACCATCTACGAGCGGCCGTCCGAGGGCGAGAGCTTCTCTTACCCCGATTCTGCCTACGGGATCATGTCCTGGTGGGATTACGGCCACTGGATAGAGACGATAGGTCACAGGATTCCGAACGCCAACCCCTTCCAGCAGGGGATAGGGAGCATAGAGGCCGGAAAGCCCGGATCGTCCCCCTTCTTCCTGGCCCAGAACGAGTCGGAGGCCGAGGCGGTCCTGGCGGGGCTCGATGAGAACAGATCTCCTTACTCCAACACCAGGTACGTAATCACCGACGTCGAGATGGCGATGGGCAAGTTCCACGCCATCGCCGCCTGGAGCAACATCCATCCCGGCGAGTACCAGTTCAGCCACTGGCAGGACGGCCAGCCGATCACCCTCTACACCGGTTCCTACTTCAAGACTATGGTCGCTAGGCTCCACTTCTTCGACGGGACAAAGGCCGAGGTTCAGGAGGCTTGGACGGTGGCCCTCCGCTCCGACGGCCAGGGCGGCGTCTCGGTCGAGCCCCAGAAGCGGTCCCGAAGCTATCAGGAGCTGCTGGATAGTGCAAATGAGAGCATCGAACGCGGTTATGCGGCGGCGTTGATCGTATCCCAGAGCCCGGTCATGACCTCGGTCCCTCTGGAGGCCCTGGGCCACTATCGGCTCGTCCACGAGTCTGCGAGCTCGGTGACCTCCAACGGTCAGAAGTACGTCAAGATCTTCGAGCACGTTCCGGGAGCGACGATCACGGGCGCGGCCTCTCCGGGGACTGAGGTGGTCATATCCGTCCCCATAACGACCAATCGTGGAAGAAACTTCGAATACAGGCAGTCTACCGTCGCCGATTCGAATGGGGTTTTCTCTCTGGTCGTCCCCTATTCCACCGAAGGTCCTGCCGCCTGGAGCACCAACTTCGACACCGGTCCCCTCGGTCCCTACACTTTGAGGGTGGGAAGCGTCCAGTACGACGTTCGGGTGCCTGAAGGGGCGGTCATCGCCGGGAGTTCGATCAGCATATGATGCTCATGGAGGAGATGACCTGGACCCAGATCGAGGTGGGGCTTGAGAAGAGCAGGACCGTCATCCTGCCGGTGGGGGCGACCGAGGAGCACGGTCCCCACCTGCCCACCTTCACCGATACGATCCAGGCCCTGGAGGTGGCAAAAGAGGTGGCACGAAGAAGGCCTATCTTCGTCGCGCCTCCGGTCCACTACGGCGTCTGCAGGTCGACCCGCGGCTTTCCGGGGACGATCTCCATCAGCCCCCAGGCCCTCAGAACGCTCGTCTTCGACCTGCTCTGCGCCTTTCGCGACTCCGGTTTCGAGAGGGTCCTGGTCCTCACCGGCCACGCGGGCGGCCAGCACCTGGCCGCCCTCAAGGAGGCGGCCGAGAGGGCCGTCGCTTCAAGGGATCTACGGGTGAGCCTCGTCTCCGACTTCGACCTGATCGATTCAAGCGAGGTCGAGACCCCAGGAGACGGCCACGCCGGGGAGATCGAGACCTCGAGGATGCTGGTCATCCGGGAAGATCTGGTGGGCGGACTTCCCGAAAAGCACTTTCCTTCCAGGCCGAGGTACCTGGTCATGAAGGACGTGAGACACCTTATGGGAAACGGGATCATGGGCGATCCCTCCAAGGCCACCAAGGAGAAGGGAAAGAAGTTCATGGAGATCTCAGTTCTTGGGGTGCTGGAGGCCGTCGAGGAGCTGGAGAGCTATCCATCTCCTTGAGCTTTCTCTTTCCTTTTCCTATCATATATTTTTATATATTTCAACATAATTACACTATGCCCTATTCGTGAATCCGAAACTTCGAGGCGGGCAGGTTTAATATATGGTCCTGTATCTGCCTACCCTTGAAAATCACGATTTCGCGGGATGATCATCATGCCATCGCAAGAGGATAAGCTGTCCGCCCTGTCACCAAGGGACAGGCAGGTGCTAAAAGAGATCTCGGAGGGGCTCACCGATCCCAAGAAGATCGCCGAGAAGCTCGAGATCAAGGAGGTCTCGGTCATCTCCTTGGCGGAGGGGCTTGCCGAGAAGGGTCTGATAAAGCTTGAGAAGAGGGTGGAGGAGGTCTACGCCCTCACCGAGGAGGGGGCCCGATACGCAGAGATCGGCCTTCCCGAGAGGAGGATCCTAGAGATCGCCGGGGTCGAGGGGGTCCCCATATCGGAGATAAAAGACCCCGCCCTGAAGGTGGGGATCGGCTGGCTGAAGAAGAAGGGCTGGGCCAACCTCGAGGCGGGAAAGATCAAGCCGACGGGGGACGACGCGCCTCCCGGAAAGGACGAGGTGATCCTGGAGGCGCTCAGCTTCCAGGGTGAGACCGGCGCCTCGGCTCTGGATGCGGAGGCCCTGAAGGTTCTGAAGAGCAGGGGGCTCGTCGAGCCGAACACTCAAAAGTCCTGGAGCTTCGAGATTAGGGATTTGGGACGGTCTGCCATCGAAAAGGCAGCCCTCCGAAGAGGGGCCGAGACCTCACAGCCCACATCTTATGTAAATCAGGTCACCTCGGACATGATCAAAAATGGGGTCTGGGAAGGAAGATATCTAGATTATAAGGGGGCTCGATATGAGGTCCGCCCCTACGACGTCACCCTCCCTGCGGAGCGGATCTACCCCGGAAAGGTCCACCCCTACCAGCGCCTCCTCTCGAGGATGCGGGAGATCATGCTGGAGATGGGCTTCACCGAGATCAAGGGCGAGATCGTCCAGTCGAGCTACTGGAACTTCGACGCCCTCTTCCAGCCCCAGGACCATCCGGCTCGGGAGATGCAGGACACCTTCTACCTCGATTCAAAGGCCGAGATTCCCGACTACTCCCAGGTCAAGGAGATGCACGAGAGTGGCGGCGAGGTCGGGTCCACCGGCTGGGGCGGGCGCTGGGACCCGGAGGTGGCCCGAAGGGAGGTTCTCAGAACCCACACCACATCGATCACCATCAAGTACCTGGCGGACCATCCGAACCCGCCGGTGAAGGCCTTCTCCATAGACCGGGTCTATCGGCGAGAGGCGATAGACCCGACTCACACCCCGGAGTTCGAGCAGCTGGAGGGGGTGATCATGGACGAGGGTCTATCCTTCGCAAACCTTCTCGGCGTCCTTCAGGAGTTCTACGCCAAGATGGGCTTTGACGAGGTGAGGTTCCGGCCCGGCTACTTCCCCTATACAGAACCCTCCGTCGAGCCCGAGGTGTACATCGAGGGGCTCGGCTGGGTCGAGCTGGGCGGGGCCGGGGTCTTTCGAAGGGAGGTCACGGCCCCCTTCGGGATAGACCATCCCGTCCTAGCCTGGGGGCTGGGGGTGGGGCGGCTCGCCATGCTCAGGCTGGGGCTTAAGGATCTGAGGCTCCTCTACCAGTCGGACGTGGGATGGCTGAGGGACGAGCCCTCTCTAGTGAGGATGTGATCGATCTTGCCGGTAGTAAGATTATACTATGAGGATCTGGAGGAGATGGTGGGCGCCAAAAGGGAGGAGATCATGGCCAGGATGGCCATGATGGGCGCAGATATCGGAAAGAGCAACGAAGAGGACTACGTGGACGTCGAGTTCTTCCCCGATCGGCCCGACCTCTACAGCTCTGAGGGGGTGGCACGAGCTCTCCAGGGCTTTCTGGAGATAAAGGTCGGGCTTCCCAGCTACTCGATCCGACCGGGAGAGATCAGGTTGAAGGTCGACTCTTCCGTCGAGGGTGTCAGGCCTTTCATAGGCTGCGCTGTGGTCAGAGACCTCCAGTTCAGCGATCCCGCCATAGAGTCGCTGATGGACCTCCAGGAGGACCTCCACTGGGGCCTGGGAAGAAACAGGCGGAAGGTGGCGATAGGTGTCCACGACATATCTCGGGTTGTTCCTCCCTTCACCTACTTCGCCGCCGATCCCTCCTTCGAGTTCGTTCCCCTTGACTTCGACCAGAGCCTCTCCATGCGCGAGATCCTGAGGCGCCACCCCAAGGGGGTCAGCTACGCCTCCATCCTGGAGGGGTTCGACCGCTATCCCCTCATCACCGACGCCAACGGCAATGTGCTCTCCTTCCCGCCGATAATCAACGGCGAGCTGACGCGGGTCAGAGACGATACCAGAGACCTCTTCATCGACGTCACCGGGACCGATCCCGTCGTCTATTCGGCCCTGAACATCGTGGTGGCGGCTCTGGCGGAGAGGGGCGGCCGGATCGAGTCGGTCCGGGTGGAGAGGCCTGAGGGGGACCTCACCCTTCCCGACCTATCTCCAGCAACCTGGAAGGTCTTGGTCGACGACGCCAACGGGCTCATAGGCTTCGACCTCTCGCCCCAGGAGCTGGCCGCCTGTCTTGAGAAGATGAGGTTTGGGGTCCGGGTCCAGGGCCGGGAGCTTGAGGTTCTGGTCCCCGCCTACAGGGCGGACATAATGCATCCCTGGGACATCTTCGAGGACGCTGCCAAGGGTTACGGCTACGACAGACTTCTGCCAAAGCTTCCGAAGACCGTCACCGTCGGCGATCCCCATCCCCTGGAGACTCGAAAGTCCGATCTCCGGGAGATAATGGTGGGCCTGGGCTACCTGGAGACGATGCCCTTCACCCTCACCTCGGAGAAGGTGAACTTCGAGAAGATGAGGCGGCCTGGGCAGGACCTGGAGATCACAAGGGTTCTTCATCCCATAAGCGAGCTTCACGCCATGGTCAGAACCTCTATCCTGCCCAGCCTCCTGGAGATCTTCGCCATCAACCAACATCATCCCCTCCCTCAGAGGATCTTCGCCCTGGGAGACGTTCTCGCCAGTGGCAGGACGAGACAGGACCTGGCAGCAGCCTCGATCCACAGCTCTGCCGACTTCGCAGAAGTGAGGTCTGTGGTGGACGCCCTGGCGAGGGAGCTCTCCATCGAGCCTGAGATCGTCGTCTCTGAGGACGGGGCCTTCCTGGATGGGAGGGGGGGGGACCTTTTGGTGGGGGGAACGAGGGTCGGATCCTTCGGCGAGTTGCACCCCCTGGTGTTGCAGAGCTTCGGTCTCGACCAGCCCGCAGTGGGCCTGGAGCTGAGATGGGACCAGCTCGTACCCTCTGGCCGCCAGTAGAGGATGGCGGCAGATCGCGAGGTCGATTTGACGGAACGGATAAGCGCGCCGCTTCGGACGCGAAATCCGTTCCAAACCCCCCTTTTTGCGCGGTCATGGTACGCCTCTTTTCCCCTTCGGCCGGCATATCCTGACAAGTTTAATATAAGCTGCGAAACAAATTGAACTTTAATGGCAGGTCGGGTGTCCTCATGAGAGTCCGGGATTTGATGACTTACCCCATCCTCTCGGTGGGGGTAGACACCACCGTCTTCGATGCGATACAGATGATGGTTCGGGAGAATAAGGGGAGCGTTCTCGTTGTGGAGGGGGGTCTTCTAAAACAGGTGGTGGGCATAGCAACCACCTCCGGCATCTTCAAGCAGGTCTTCGCCAAGGGGATCGATCCTCGAAGCGTCATGATCTGGGAGATGATGACCCCGGCACCGCTGGTGACCATAGGTCCCAACGCCTCCACCAAAAAGGCGGCCGAGACGATGCGCGAGCACAACATACGGAGGTTGCCGGTGGTCGAATGTGGCGCTCTGGTGGGGATAATTACCAGCAAAGATCTCCTCCGGTGCGTCGGTGATTCTGGGCCGGAGGAGAATTCTGGTCAGAAGCAGGTCTGAGAATCCCAAAATCGGCGTCATCGGTTGGGCAGACCACAAAAATAGTGCGTCCCTACGTAGAATTTAAATATCGAGAGGATCAAGATGGGGCCGGGTCGAGGTAGCCAAGCCTGGTATGGCGCAGGTTTGCTAAACCTGTGTCCCTTCGGGACTCGAGGGTTCGAATCCCTCCCTCGGCGCTAATTT
>NZ_JBNGCU010000051.1:0-13582 GCF_049974945.1 Methanocrinis sp.
ATGCAGTACTTCCTCAAGCAGGAGGGCCGCTCGATGGTGATCCTCACCGCGACCTCCGGGGACACCGGAAGCGCCGTCGCCCACGCCTTCTACGACCTTGATAACATCCAGGTCGTCGTCCTCTTCCCGGAGAAGGAGGTGACCGGAAGGCAGAGAAAGCAGATGACCACCCTGGGAAAGAACGTCCACGTGATGGCCGTCGACGGCAAGTTCGACGACTGCCAGGTGATGGTGAAGCAGGCCTTCGTCGACCCCGACTTCGCAGACCTCAACTTATCGTCCGCAAACTCCATCAACGTCGGCCGATTGATTCCCCAGTCGATCTACTACTTCTACGCCTGGTCGAGGACCGCGGCCCCCGACCGAAAGATCGTCTTCTCCGTTCCCTGTGGCAACTTCGGAAACGTCATGGCGGGGCTCGTCGCCATGAGGATGGGCCTTCCGGTGCATAGGTTCGTCATCGCCACAAACGAGAACGACGAGTTTCCAAAGTTCATGGAGACCGGCGACTATCGGCCCATCCGCCCCTCGGTCAAGTGCATCTCCAACGCCATGAACGTCGGCCACCCCTCCAACCTGGCCCGGGTCTTCTGGCTCTACGGGGGAGAGATGGACGAGACCGGCAGGGTCGTCCGGGCCCCCGAGATGGAGGCGATGAGGCGGGAGATCTTCGCGGTCAGCATCACCGACGACCAGACGAGACGGACGATCTCCGATGCTTATAACAGATACGACACCCTCCTGGAGCCCCACGGCGCCGTCGGCTGGGCGGGCCTTTCTCGGTACCTGAAGGAGGTGGAGGACTGGAGCCCCTCCGTCTCCCTGGAGACCGCCGATCCCGCCAAGTTCCCCGAGGAGGTGGTCCGGGCGGTGGGCCTGGAGCCTCCGGTCCCCGCGGGGCTGGCCCGCCTCGACGAGATGGACGAGGAGTTCGACCTGGTGGCCGGAGACTACCAGGCCTTCAAGGCCCAGCTTTCAAAGCTCTTCAGCAGATAGGGAGGAGGTGAATCGAGATGACGGACGAGGAACCAAAGATCATCTTCGACGACATCGGAAGCTACCCCCTCCCGGCGGGGATGAGCCGGGATAAGCTCCCCTCGGGTGATTCGTACCTCGCGGTGGTAAAGGACGCCCTGGCCCAGAAGATCGAGGCCGGGGTCGAGCGGCCCACCTACCCCCAGTTTCGGGACATGATCAGGATGTTCATGGACAGAATCGAGGACCCCGCTCGTTCCGAGAGCCCCTACGTCGTGCGTGCGGAAGACGCCCGGATCCTGGAGCTGGAGGCGCTGGAGAGGCTGGGAGAGGAGATGGAACGACGGGGCGGGAGGCTTTTGGCCAGGGTCTGCGTCACCGGCCCGGTCGAGCTCTACCTCGCCCGCTTCGGCTCGACCGGATACGTCGACATCCTGGAAAACCTCGCGAAAAGCGTCGCGCGGTTTCTTGAAATGGCGAAGAAGGGCCGCCACTTCGATCTCTCCGTAGCGTCCATCGACGAGCCCTCCTTGGGGATCAGCCCGAACGTCATCTTCGAGGAGGCCGATATCTCCAGGGCCCTGGAGATATCGGCCCGCCCCTGCCGGGGGATCGACTGCGAGGTCCACCTTCACTCTCCCCTGACGGCGGAGCTCTGCTCGGGCATTCCCGGGATCAACGTCATCGGGGTCGAGTCGGCAGCAAACCCCGACTATCTGAAGATCGTCGACCGGAAGGTGCTGGAGGAGAACGACGCCTACATCAGGGCCGGGATCGCGAGAACCGACATAAACGCCCTGGTGGCGAGGCTCAACGACCGCCTTGAGACGAACCTCTGGCGAGAGCCCGAGAGGCTGGAAAGAGAGGTTCAAGCAGCCGAGTCTGCAGAGCTGATGGAGAGGAGGCTCGCCGAGGCGTACAGTCTCTTCGGCGACCGGGTCAGGTACGCTGGGCCCGACTGCGGCCTCGGGTCGTGGCCGAGCCAGAGGATGGCCGCAGGCTGCCTTGCCAGCTGCGCGAGGGCAATCTCCTCCTTCAGGTCGCATCGAGGCCCATAGAGGAGCGCTGATCGAAGCTGGCTTTTTGTATTTGACATCTCCCGGCGGGGAGATAGGTCCCCGGTGCTCTCTTTTTTATTATCTTGGAGCTCCCCAAAGCCGCGGCCCGTCGAAAGTCTCCCCGAGAACAGACGAGATAATTTCTCTGACTTTTGGTTTTACGTAACTATTTTCTAAAATACGTTTTCGTTCCGATCGGCCGAACATCCGATCTGGAGCATAACCACTATGTATAAATATTTTAAGATCATTCTATACATCATGAGATTGAGGGTAGTGAGCTCGAAAGGGGAGATCCCGGAGCTGAACTCCAACGAGCAGATGATCCACCTGGCCTTCAGGCCGTCTAATATGGACGTGATGACGCTGATTCAGAGATGTCCTCGGGTCCGGGCCGTCCAGACCCCGCCTTCCTACTATCGGACCATGTCCAAGGCTGCCCGGCAGTTCCTGGAGATCCAGGGGGTCGAGCTTCTGAGAGGGGACGTCTGGGGTCACAGAAAGGACATAGACGAGTACTATGAGATCGACGAGAGCATCATAGATAGATTATCCAAACTGATGTCAGAGGGACGCAAAATAGATGAGATCGTAACTCTGGTAAAAAGAGAGACGAAGCTCTCTGAAGATTTGATAAAGTATATCCTCAAGACCAGCGTAATGATCTGAAGAGCCCTTTTAACAGAAGGCCTCGTACGTCATCAGACCTGGTGCTCTCTTTTTCGTTGCTGGCTTCGGCCCGCCGAGTTGGCACCATCACGATTTTATCTCATAAGAGGGGAACTCGGACCCGAAGGTCTGAACGGCGAGGTATATCGGCGGTGCCGCGTTGAGATCGGTCAAATTGACCCGGACGCCGCTTCTGAGCCGTGTTCAGCTCGTCCTTGAGGGCCATGGCGGCTCCAGTCAAAAAATATACCTTCGATGAAATATATTCGGGTGGCCTGCTACCCGAATATCTACATCGCGGAATCTCGGCAACAGGTGATGATGATGATAAAGGTAGTGCTCAACTTCAAGACCTATGCGGAGGCGACGGGCAAGGCTGCCCTGGAGCTATCTCGGATCTGTGAGGAGGCGAAAGACCAGTACGACGTGGAGATGGTGGTGGTCCCCCAGACCGCAGACATCCACCTGATCTCGGAGAACGTCTCGATACCTGTCTACGCTCAGCACGTCGACGGCGTCGGCTTTGGCGGCTATACCGGCTCCATCACCGCCGCCTCGATCAAGGCCGCTGGCGCCAGGGGGGCCCTCATAAACCATTCAGAGAGGAGGCTGAAGCTCGCCGAGATAGAAGCGAGCCTTTCGGCCTGCAGGGCGGAGGGGCTTTCGACGATCGTCTGCACCAACAACATAGCCACCACAGGGGCGGCCGCAGCCCTCAAGCCCGACTATGTGGCGGTGGAGCCCCCCGAGCTGATAGGAAGCGGGATCCCCGTCTCAAAAGCGGATCCGGAAGTGATCTCCGGATCTGTTGAGGCCGTAAAGAAGATCGAGCCCGAGGTGGGAGTTCTCTGTGGTGCGGGGATCAGCCGGGGCGAGGACCTGAAAGCGGCCCTGGAGCTGGGTTCTGTCGGCGTCCTTCTCGCCTCGGGGATAATCAAGGCCGAAGATCAGAAGAAGGCTCTGGAGGAGCTCCTCTCCGGGATCCGGGGGTGATCCCGATGATCTGCGTCAGGGTCAGGGTCTCGGGCAGGGTTCAGGGCGTGGGCTACAGACACTTCACCACGATCCACGCGAAGGAGCTGGAGGTCTCTGGCTGGGTTCGTAACCTTCCCGGCGGTGGGGTCGAGGCCCTCCTCCAGGGAGAGCGGCAGAAGGTGGGCGAGATTTTGAACCAGATGAAGACGGGACCGGCCTCGGCCCTCGTCTCCGGCATGGATATATCCGAGGTCGAGTGCCGGGAGATGGACGGGTTCAAGGTGGTCTATTAAGCTTAAGTGGAGAGATGATCCATTGCTTTTGGTCAACAGATACAAATGCGGCTACTGTGGGGCCTGCGTGGGGGTCTGCCCCGCCGCCGCCCTGGAGCTGGTGGAGACCTGGATCGAGGTTAACGACGACTGCACCAGCTGCGGCAGGTGCACCAAGATCTGTCCCCTGGGCGCCCTAAAGCTCGCGAAGGAGGCTCGGACATGAACTGCGATCTCGTGGTGGTGGGGGCGGGGCCCGCCGGGTCGATGACCGCCAAGGTCGCGGCCGAGGCCGGGCTGGAAGTGGTCCTGCTGGAGAAGAGGCAGGAGATCGGCGACCCCGTAAGATGCGCCGAAGGGGTGAGCAAGACCGGCCTCAAGAAGCTGGTGGAGCCTGACCCATCTTGGATCTCCGCCGAGGTGAAGGGCGCGAGGATTCGCGCCCCCGACGGGACGGAGATCGTGATCTCCGAGGACAGAGCCGGGGCCGAGGTGGGGTACGTCCTAGAGAGGAAGGTCTTCGACCGGGCCCTGGCCCAGAAGGCGGCGGAGGCCGGAGCCAAGGTGATGGTCAAGACGAGGGCTCTCGGTCTCCTCCGAGAGGAGGGTGTCCCCGCAGGGGTGTCGGCCGCGTTCGTAGGTGAGAGCCTCAAGATCGAGGCGCCCCTGGTAATCGGCGCCGACGGCGTCGAGTCGAAGGTCGGCCGCTGGGCCGGGATCGATACCGCCCTCAAGCCGAAGGATATCGAGACCTGCGCCCAGTTCCTCCTCCAGGATGAGAAGATCGACGATGAGTACTGCGAGTTTTTCCTCGGAAACGAGATCGCCCCCGGCGGCTACGTCTGGTCCTTCCCCAAGGGCGAAAATCTCGCCAACGTCGGGATCGGTGTCCTGGGATCGAAGGCCGATTCGGGAACGCCGATGAGGCTATTGAGGGAGTTTGTTAAAGAGAACTTCCCTGCGGGGAAGGTATTGGAGATTATGGTGGGAGGGGTCCCCGTCTCCGGGCCCATCGAGACTACGACCGCCGACGGCGTAATCCTGGTGGGGGACGCCGCCAGGCAGTCCGATCCCATCACCGGCGGCGGGATCATCAACGCCATGAGGGCAGGGGTTTTGGCGGGGGAGATCGCGGCAGACCTGGTCCCCAGAGGAGAGTTGGACAAGAGCGCCCTCCAGGTCTACGAGAAGAGATGGCGGGAGACGATCGGAAAGCAGATCACCAGGAACTTCGCGGTCAAGGAGTTCTTCGTCGGCCTCACCGACGACGACCTCAACCGGCTGATCCACTCCCTGGACGGTGTCGATGTCGCCGAGCTGGACCTGAAGGGGCTTCTGAAGGTCTTGGTCCGACAGAACCCGAAGCTCCTCTTGAAACTCCGGCATCTGGTAGTTTAGTTGGCAGATATTCAGGGAACTGACATTCGACCGGCTTGATAGTTCATTCGCAGCTACCCGACAATCGTGGCAGACGGCCGAGGTCGAACTCGATCCTGACCTTCTCCCTGTCGGCCCCGACGGAGACGACGGTGGTATGGAAGACGTATTGGAGGGTCCGCCTGCCCCCGGGCACCCTCACCCCGTGGTCTCTCGCGAGCCTGGTGAGGGTGCAGGCCTGGAGGACCGGGCCGGACTGGAGGAAGAGGAGGCCGGGAAGGTTGAGGTTCTGGTGCTCGAAGGTGGGAAACTTCTCCTCTAGGATCACCGCCAGCTCCGCTCGGGTGATCTCGACCGACCTTCCTTCGCTCTCGACTTTGATATGCTCCTCGTCGGCCTCGACGGCCTCCACGTGGGCCTTGAGGGTGGAGGATACGTAGTTATCGCCCCTGCCCCTCTTCTCGGGGGGGAGGAGCTCTTCGAGCTTTGGGAGGAAAGGGCGGAGGAGAGGGCCGCTCCCCCCGAAGATCGCCCCCGGCAGGTTTTTGACTTCGGCGGAGAGGTCTCTTACGTCCTGGTTTGTAACTTCGACATGGACCATGCTCTACATCGGGGGGGTCAAAGGGCATGTAGTTGTCGGGCTGGAAGCAACCTCACCATGATCTCTCACTCTGATCTTGAGACTTGCACAATTGCAATTAGGGGGCGGATCTGGGGCTTCGAGCAGATACAAAAGCCAAATCCAGGGTCCTCTGCGGAAAAGGTTTATCTTCTATAAGCTGGTAGGGGCACCGGTCCGGAATGTGGTCCAGAGGTGGCCGAACCGGACCGAGGTGAAACGATTGAAGTCCTTTTATGCATACATCCGCGACGCGTGGAAGACCCCCGGCGACGGCTACGTCGGCGAGCTGCGGCAGGGAAGGCTCGTCCAGTGGCGGCGGGAGAGCTCAGTCCAGAGGATCGATCGGCCCACCAGGCTCGATCGGGCTCGCGCCCTCGGCTACAAGGCCAAGCAGGGGATAACCGTGGTCAGGGTGAAGGTCAGGCGCGGCGGCAGGAGAAAGTCCAGGTACATGAGAGGGAGGCGTACCAAGCACATGGGGATGCACAAGATAACCCCAGGGAAGAGCCTCCAGAGGATCGCCGAGGAGAGGGCGGGCCGAAAGCACCCCAACATGGAGGTCCTGAACTCCTACTGGGTGGGCGAGGACGGAAGGCAGAAGTGGTATGAGGTGATCCTCGTCGATCCGAACCATCCGGCCATAGCCTCCGACTCCGACCTCGCCTGGATCAGGGGTGGGAGCCATGTGGGCAGGGCGAACCGGGGCAAGACCAGCGCCGGAAAGCGCGGCAGAGGCCTGCGAAAGAAGGGGATCGGCGCCGAGAAGGTCCGTCCCAGCATAAGGGCCAACGAGAGCAGAGGAAAGTGATTTGATTCACAGGGTGACCTTTCGAGCCTTCGTCGCCTCCACCGAGGACGATGGGAAGGTGAGAGAGGCCCTGTCCCTCTTCGTCCCGCCAGAGTCGGTATCCAAGACCGGTGTCGTCGGCCATTTCGGAAACGAGATCCTGATCTTGACCTCCACCCTCAAGAAGAGGGAGGGGCTCAAGTTCTTCGATCGCCTGAGGGAGGGCCTCCCGGAGGGCGAGATGAAGCGTCTTCGTCGGGAGGTGGAGCTGCGGGTGGACGACGATTGCAACCTCCACTTCCGCCTGGACAAGCAGGCCGCCCGCCGGGGCGAGGTCCGGCTCTCAGATTCCGGCGACGCGATCTCGGTCTGTGCCCATCTGGAGTCGTATCCTGCGAGGCGGGAGAGGGCCCTCAAGGTGGCCGGGGATCTTTTATGAACTACTACGAGTGCAACCTCCACGCCCTCCCCGACGGCTCGGACTCCCCCAGCAGGATGGCCCTCGCCGCCAAGAGGCTCGGCTACTCGGGGATCGTCATCACCAACCACACCGCCGCCGGCCGGCCCTTCGGCTTTGACGCCGCAAAGCTCGTAAGAGGGATCGAGGTCGTCATGGGCTCTGAGATCGTGGCTACAAGCCAGAGAGCCCTCCACGCTCGGGCCGCCTCCCTCCGGGAGGGGTCCGACTTCATAGCGGTTCACGGAGGGGACGAGAAGATCAACCGGGCGGCCTGCGAAGACCCGAACGTGGACCTCCTCGCCCATCCTCACCAGGGAAGGGCCGGGATCGGGGTGGCGGCGGCCAAGGCCGCAAGGGACAACCAGGTGGCTATATGCCTCGCCCTCTCCCCCATGATCCGGCTTCGGGGCACATCCAGGATTCGGTGGATGGAGGCGGTGAAAAGGGACCTCGACCTGGTCAGGAAGTTCGATCTGAATCTGATGATATCGACGGGCGCGAGATCTCACCTGGACCTGCGCTCCCCCCGGGACCTGGTGGCCCTGACGGCCCTTCTGGGCCTGGAGAGAGAGAGGACCGTCGAGGCCCTCGCCCTCCCGGGATCGATCATCGACCTCAACCGGAGGAGGTGGGCTTCGGTGGGGGTGGAGGTCCTTTGAGAAGCTGGCTTCCGGTCCTGCGGGATCGGAGAAGGTACATCGCCTTCGAGCTGGAGGCCGAGGACCGGATCAGAAGGGGGGACCTGATGGGAGAGATCAGGACCGCTCAGACCTCCCTCTTCGGAGACCTGGGTGCTGCCAAAAACCGGCTTCGTATGATCTCCTTTGACGGGAGGTTCGGCCTTCTCCGCTGCTCCCACCTCCGGACCGAGGAGTGCAGGGCACTCCTCGCCACCGTCAGCTCGGTCGGCGGAACGAGGGCAGCGATAAGGGTCAGAGGGATTTCGGGCTCCATCAAAGCCGCGACAGAAAAGTATATACCGCAATCGATCTTACAGCCCGACGAAAATAAGAGAAGAGTCGACTGGGGTCCCGTTTCTGGATATGTGGCGCGCGTTATTGGTCGGGAGATCGACCTCTGTCCAGAAGACCGGAATATAACCGAAGGATCAGGCACACGATATGTGGGACTGACGTCTTTTGATTTGTGCGGAGAGGATATTGATGCAGATGGCACCTCAGATGGGTTATGATAGGGCTATAACGGTATTTAGCCCCGATGGGCGGCTGTTTCAGGTGGAGTACGCCCGCGAGGCCGTGAGGAGGGGCACCACCGCCGTGGGCATAAAGGCAGTCGACGGTGTGGCGGTCCTGGTGGACAAGAGGATCACAAGCAGGCTGATGGAGCCAGAGTCCATAGAGAAGATATTCCAGATCGACCAGCACATAGGCGCTGCCACCTCGGGCCTCGTCGCCGATGCGAGGGTCCTGATAGACAGGGCTCGGGTCGAGTCTCAGATAAACCGGCTCGTCTACGACGAGAGCATCGGGGTCGAGGTCCTGGCGAAGAGGATCTGCGATTTCAAGCAGACCTACACCCAGTACGGAGGAGTCAGGCCCTTTGGAACTTCGCTTCTCATCGTCGGCTCGGACGAGACCAGGGTTAGGCTCTTTGAGACGGATCCCTCGGGCGCCCTTTTGGAGTACAAGGCCACCGGGATAGGGGCCGGCAGAGCCGCAGTCATGGAGATCTTCGAGGAGAAGTACCGAGAAGATATGGACTGCGATCAGGCGATACTTCTGGGCCTGGAGGCCCTCTACAAGGCTGCCGAGGGGAAGTTTGAGGCCTCCACCACCGAGATCGGGGTGATCAAGCTCGACGAGAAGCTCTTCATCAAGCTGGAGGAGGAGGACGTGGCTGCCCGGGTGGAGGAGATGAAGGCTCAGATCGGCGGTGAGGACGAAGGAGAGGCGTGAGAATGGTCACCCTGGAAGAGGCGGTGACGGCCAGGCTCAAGACCCACGGGACGGTCTTCGAGGTCCTGGTGGACCCCGAGGGCGCTCTTTCCTATCGTCAGGGTGACGAAGTGGACGTCGAGAAGATCCTGGCCGCGGAGGACATCTTCGAGAACGCAAGCCGCGGCGATCGAAGCTCCGAGGAGGATCTCACCCGGGCATTCGAGACCACCGACGTCGTGGCGATAGCCGCGAAGATCATCACGAAGGGCGAGATCCAGCTCACGGCAGAGCAGAGAAAGAGGATCATCGAGAACAAGAGAAAACAGGTCGTCAGCCTCATCGCGATGAACGCCATCAATCCCCAGACCGGGACCCCCCACCCTCCAATCAGGATAGAGCGCGCCATGGAGGAGGCCCGCGTCAACATCGATCCTACAAAGTCCGTCGAAGAGATGGTCAACGTCACCATGAAGGCCATAAGGCCGATAATACCGATAAGGTTTGAAGAGGTGGACGTGGCGGTGAAGATACCGTCGGCGTACGCCCCCAAGGCCTACGGCGAGATCTCCACCTTCGCAAAGCTGAAGAGGGAGCAGTGGCAGAACGACGGCTCTTGGATCGGCGTGGTCCGGCTTCCGGCCGGACTCCAGAACGAGTTTTACAGTCTGGTCAACCGGCTCTCCAAAGGCGATGCCGAGACGAAGCTATTGAAACGATGACGATTTGATCGAGGATTTTGGAATGGATCATATGGACCGCAACGTGGTTGTGCCCGGGGACCTCCTCTCCGAAGAGGCCAAGAAGGCGGGAGAGGGCACTTACGTAAAGGACGGGAAGGTCCGCTCTCTCCTCTACGGGATGGTCAGCAGTTACAAGGACAAGGTGCGAGTGATCCCTCTCGCCGGAAAGTACGTCCCCTCTCCGGGAGATACGGTGATAGGCACCGTGCAAGACATCGTCTTTTCAAACTGGATAGTCGACATAAACTCGCCTTACGAGGGCCTCCTCCACATATCCGAGCTGCCGAGAAAGATAGAGATGAACGAGATGGCCAAGTACCTGCGGATAGGCAGCTCGGTGATGATCCGGGTAAAGGACGTCGACTCCACCATGAAGGTCGAGCTGACTATGAACGACCGGAGGCTCGGCATCCTTACGAGGGGAAGGGTGGCGGAGATAAGCCCGACCAGGGTCCCCAGGCTGATCGGAAAGGGCGGCTCCATGATAAACATGCTGAAGAAGGAGCTGAACTGCAACCTCTTCGTCGGGCAGAACGGCCGGATCTGGGTCGACGGCGGCGACGATGACATGGACCTGGCCCTGAAGACGATCCTCATCATAGAGAAAGAGGCTCATACTACGGGGCTCACCGACAGGATACTTGAGTTTCTGAGAGCGGAGAAAGAGGCCAGAAGTTGATCGGCATGGATGAGAAGTTATCATTTTTCAAAGACGGATTCAGGCTCGATGGGAGGCGGCCCGATGAGCTTCGGCCCATCAAGATAGAGGTGGGCGTGCTGGCGAGAGCCGACGGCTCGTGCTATATGGAGATGGGCGACAACAAAGTGATAGCGGCCGTCTACGGGCCGCGGGAGGTCCACCCCCGCCATCTTCAGGAGGTCTCCCGGGCGATAGTTCGGTACCGGTACAATATGGCCTCCTTCTCTGTAGAGGATAGGAAGCGGCCCGGTCCCGACCGGCGGAGCTACGAGGTATCGAAGGTCAGCAGAGAGGCCCTGGAGCCGGTGATACTGACGTCTTACTTCCCAAAGTCGGTGGTCGACATCTTCGTCGAGGTTCTCCAGGCGGACGCCGGCACCAGGACCGCCGGCATAAACGCGGCCTCTGTCGCTTTGGCGGACGCCGGGATCCCGATGAAGTGCCTGATATCGTCCTGCGCCGCCGGCAAGGTCGATGGCGAGATCGTCCTCGACCCCATGAAGTTCGAGGACAACTTCGGCGAGGCGGACGTTCCGATCGCCATGACCCCAGGCGGTGATTTCACCCTCCTCCAGATGGATGGGCGATTGGCCCCCGAGGAGCTCAAACGGGCCCTGGAGCTGGCCAAGACCGGATGTCAGCAGATATACGAGGTCCAGAGGACGGCTCTGGTCGATCGGTACAGCTCCATTGAAGAGCAGGAGAGCTGCGACGAGGCTGAGGTGGAGATTTATGAGTGACGTGGTGATGGCGGAGATCAGGAAGGACTACCTCTATCATCTGGTTCTGAAGGGCGAGCGGGCCGACGGCAGGGCCTTCGACGAGTATCGAGATATCGTTCTTGAGACGGGATCGATAAGGAAGGCCGAAGGCAGCGCCCTGGTGAAGCTCGGGAAGACCCAGGTGATGGTGGGGGTGAAGATTCAGCCGGGGGATCCCTTCTCGGATACCCCCAACAAGGGTGTCATAATCACCAACGCCGAGCTCGTCCCCCTCGCCTCCCCCAACTTCGAGCCCGGGCCCCCCAACGAGGTGGGGATCGAGCTGGCCCGGCTCGTCGATCGGGGCGTTCGGGAGTCGGGGGCGATCGACCTCGAGTCCCTCTGCATCACGCCCGGGGAGAAGGTCTGGATAATCTTTATAGACGTTCACGTCCTCGACGACTGCGGAAACCTCATGGACGCCTCGAGTTTGGGTGCGATCGCGGCACTGATGACGGCGAAGGTTCCGGCAGCTCAGTACGGCCTCGGCGAGGACTACCCTCTGCCGGTGAAGGACGTTCCCGTGGCCACCACGGCCGTCGAGTTCGGGGACGCCATAATCTTCGATCCCGATACCGACGAGGAGTCGGTGGCGGACACGAAGCTGACGGTTATAACGACCGCCGACGGGTCGGTCTGCGGAATGCAGAAGAGCGGCCCCGGATTCATAAGTCAGGATCACATCTACCGCATCGTTGATATAGCATGTGAGAGGGCTAAGGAGATCCGGGAGAAGTTTCTGGAAGTATAGATCATGGTCAAGAAGTTCAAGAAGGGCAGGAAGACCAGGTCCGCCGGAAGGTTTGGGCCTAGGTACGGAAGGAAGATCCGAAAGCTGGTCGCAGATATCGAGGAGAGGAGCAAGAAGAGGTACGACTGTCCAGTCTGCGGCCGACCCAAGGTGAGTAGAGAGGGGACCGGCATCTGGAGGTGCGCCAAATGCGGTCACACCTTCGCCGGAGGAACCTACATCCCCGTGACCTCCGTCGGTCAGTCCGTGGCCCGGTCAGTCAAGAGGGCTGTGGAGGCTGAGTAAGGTGGCCTACAGGTGCACCAGATGCAAGAAGACCGTGGAGGTCGACTATGAGTACAGCGGCATCAGGTGTCCCTACTGCGGCCATCGGATCCTCATGAAGGAGAGGCCCACCACCGTCAAGAGGATGAAAGCAGTCTGATGCGGTTTACCACCTCAAGACGGCCTTCTCCCGGGACGAGAAGGCTCGCGCGAACTCTGGCGCACTTTCTCGGCGCAGAGTACATGACCCGGGGCAAGACCGGCCTCAATGACCATGGAGAGGTCTGGATGGTGGTCGTCGAAGGAGATGGGAACCCTGCAGGCCTGGCGCGAAGGTCCCGTGGCGAGGAGAGGGTCCTCCGTTTTGCGGTCTCCGTCGAAGGGAGGCCGAGAAGGCTCGGGAAGAAGAGGCCCGTCGTGGTGGGCACCGGGAAAGACGCCTGCGATCTGGCGGAGTTCTTCGGTCTCGACTGGTCGCCGGAGGGCGCTGCCCAAAGGGAGATCAGGGTCGGAGACGAGTATCTCGATCTCGTCGACGGCGAAGATCTGGTCCTTAGGCTGAAGATATGAGAGGACGCACAGATATCACGTTCAAGGTGGACGACCCTGACAGGGTCTATAAAGCCCTCGCTCCCGAGGCGGAGGACGCAGTCCAAAGGAGCGAGGTCCGGCTCGAGACCTGTCAGGAGGGCATACGCCTCGAGATCGAGAGCGAGGACCTGGTCTCTCTGCGGGCCGCCCTGAACACGTGGATCAGATTGGTCGATATAGCAATGGAAATGGTGTTGGTATGAGCGGCGAATTGCCACCTCAGGTACAGAACCAGATAGCACAGCTCCAGCAGCTCCAGCAGCAGGCTCAGGCGCTGCTGGGCCAGAAAAGCCAGATAGAGATGGTGCTCCGGGAGACGGAGTCCGCGGTCAAAGAGCTGGAGGCGAGCGAAGAGGGAGCGGTTATTTATAAGAGCGTGGGCGATGTCCTCTTCAAGGCCGATCGGGCCAAGCTTATCGAAGAGCTGAAGGACAAGAAGGAGGTCCTTGACCTGCGGCTGAAGACCCTCGCAAAGCAGGAGGAGCGGATTCAGAAGCGTTTCACTCAGCTCCAAGAGCAGCTTCAGCAGTCCCTGGGCCAGAAGGCCCCAGAGGCGGCCTGAAGTTCGATCTCAGTTCATGTAGCGGGCCCGTGGCTTAGCCAGGATATAGCACCGGGCTTCTAACCCGGGGGTCGTGGGTTCGAATCCCACCGGGTCCGCCTGCTACTTAAATTTTCGAAA
>NZ_JBNGCU010000052.1:0-6144 GCF_049974945.1 Methanocrinis sp.
AAGCTCATGGACGGTCTCGGCCCGTTGTGGCGGCTTATCTTCGGCGGATTCGGCCGCAAAATCGGTTTTAACGCTGGAAGCGCAGGCTGAATCAAACATCGGCCTCACTCCTCATAAAGAGAGGTGCGATTCTGATGATGGCGCATTCCATCTCCTCAAATGATCTGATTACATCCTTTCTGCGGCTAAAGCAGCACTTATCTCGCTTTGATGGCTTTAATCCAGGTAAAATCCTTGAAATATAACCATCAAGGTGTTTTGCGAAGTTATTCGCGGTCATGTGTTTACCAAATCGCCAATATCTATACCAGGTAAATAAACCTGTTGATCCGAGGGTTTAAGCCGATGAAAATGCCTTATTATCATTGGTTATCTTATCAAAATTCGAATTATTCTGTTTATCAGGATAATGGAAAAATTGTCTAGAAAATACGATTTCCCATGCTTATGACCCGATAAAAGAGGATTTGATGGAAGGAAGGTCCTATCCGAAGGGATAAAATCGCGGATAGCCCCTTAAACCAGACGATCCGTCATCGTTCCTCGGAGGTCTTCTTCGTCTGGAGATGCAAAGAAGATTCGCGAAGTGACTGAGCTGAGCAAGAAGCCTATGAGATCGGTTTAGCCAATCCGATACCCTGCTGGCAAATTCAGGGGGACCTGTCCCCCTCCGCCACTTTCTTCTCCGGGATCTTCTCATGGTAGAGGTAATGGCCGCACCGTTTGCAGTAGTCGGCATCGATATCGTGCTCGCTGAGGCCGCACTGGGGACAGAGAACGTTCGTCTTCTTTGATATCAAAATCCACTCCTTGACGATCTGGCTCGCCTGCCAGGGTATGAGGATGATCCCCGAGATTATCATCATCACCGTGATCAATTTTCCGGCCTCGGTGACGGGGGTGATGTCGCCGAAGCCGACGGTGCTGAGGGCCACCACCGTGAAATAGAAGGCGTCGCCGAAGTTTCTGACCCCGTCGTTTGCGGGGCTTTCGACGTAGTAAAAGATCCCCGAGCCGACGAAGAAGATGATCAGGATCGTCGTCACCAGCCTCACCACCTTCAGAACCTCCAGGGATACGCTCCCGAAGAAGAAGTTCGGATCGGTGAGGAATCGGAGGAACCGAAAGATCCTGAAGACCTTGAAGACCCGGATCATCTTGACGAAGGAGATGTTGAGGGAGAGGCTGGAGATGGGGAACGTCGCCTGAAATAACGTTGGCAAGATCGCCAGAAGGTCGATGAGGCTGTATCGGTCCAAAAGCTGCCTTTTCCTATTCGGCGCTCCGTAGAGGCGGGCGAAGTATTCGAGGACGAAGAGGGCGACGACGAAGAGCTCGATCCTCCAGAGGAAGGCCCTCGCCGCCTCGGATATGTCGTAGGTTTCGATGACGAAGATGGCGCAGACGAGTAGGTTCAATAAGATTATCGTGATGTCGATGGATCTGCCGAGGGGCGTTCTGCAGTCGATGAGGTAGAACTCGACGGTCTCTCGGAAATTCCCAGGTTTTATGTTATCGCTTCTGGTCAAACCTCAAGTCACCTCTTCCATACTTCCATATCAGTCATCTCTTCCATAGGTCAGGCACCAGGAAGACCAGAACTGTGATTATCTCCAACCGTCCCAAGTACATCAGAAACGTCCCAAAAACTCGCCCCCCAAGAGATATCTGGCTGAAGTCGACCGCCACGACCCCGTAGCCTGGGCCGATCACGCCCAAGGTGCAGGCCGAGGCGGATATGGCTGATATGGCGTCGAAGCTCGGGTTCCCCGCCTCGGTAATGGCAAAGACCAGGGACCCGCCAATAAAGATCATTAGATAGAGGAGGGTATAAACCTGGACTGATCTAAGTATATGTTCGGGGACGACGATCTCGCCAACATTCACAGAGGTCACTGCATGAGGATGTAGAACTCGCAGCAGCTCTTTATGGAAGTGCTTCAATATTATCAGAATCCTTCCCACCTTTATCCCGCCACCCGTGGAGCCGGTGCTCCCTCCTATCAGCATCAGGATTATCAGGGCGAGCTTTGCGGCCAGAGACCAGGAGTCGTAGCTGAAGTTGTTCACGTACCCGGTGGTGGTCATGATGGAGGCAGCCTGGAAGGCCGAATACCTGAACCTCGTCGAAAGGTCCCCGTCTATGCCGCCCCAGATCATGAGGATGAATATAGATAATATTAGTATAAATATATAAAATTTAAACTCGGTATCTCTCAGCGGTGCCGAGATCTCCCTCTTCAAGAGGATCCGGTAGTGGAGGAGAAAGCTCGTCCCGCCGATCAGGAGAAATACGCAGACTACGGCGTCGACGAGGGGGCTATCATAGGCGGCGATGCTATCGGCCCGAGGGGAGAAGCCGCCCGTGGCCAGGCTTGTGAAAGCTGTACAGACGGCATCGTATAGAGGTAGACCCAAGGCCACCAGAGCAAGGGCCTCCAGCCCCACCAGGCCCAGGTATATCCTCCAGAAGATCTTGGCTGTGTTCTTCACCCGTGGCGTTAGTGCCTCCTTGGTGAGGCCGAGCCCCTCCACCGAATAGAGTTCACGTCCCGCCACCCCCAGGTGAGGAAGTATCGCTATGAATAGCAGTATTATCCCCATACCACCCAGAAACTGAGTGAAAGACCTCCAGAATAGGAGGCCGAAGATCGTCTCCTCGCTGGCGGGAGAGATGACGGCAAGGCCGGAGAACTCATCGACGAAGAGACGGGCCGGGCTTGAGCCGAGCTGCGCCTCGCTCAGGACCCAGTAGCCGCCCGCGGCAGAATCCGTCAATATCGTCGCCCCTGCGGTGGTGAACCCCGACATCGACTCGAAGAGGGCGTCGATGGGAGAGAGGCCGAGGAGGAGGTAGGGAAGGGCGCCGAGGGATGCCGCCAGGATCCATGCAAAGGCCACGGTGGCGAAGGCTTCCCTGTGGCCCATCTCCTCCCCGACGCCGAGCCGCCTCATGGCCAGGCCCAAGGTTACTGCCACGAGATACGTCAGAGAGAAGGCGACCAGACCAGAGGGTTCCCTGTAGACGACGGATACGAAGGCTGGGATCAGCATCAGAACGCCCAGGATGATCGCCAACGACCCCAGGTTGTGAAGTACTAGCTTGAATTTCATCTACTATCCTAGAGATCTATAATGTTTTTAGTTTTTCCAGTCGATCTCGGTGATCAGGCTTTCTCCAAGACTTTGTCGAAAAGCCGATCCAGCAGCTACTTATCCCAGAAACCTGGTAAGAAGAGTACCAGCACCGGAAGAATCTCCATTCTTCCGACGTACATGCAGATCACCCCGATAATCTTGCCGACTGGGGTGACATGGCTGAAGTCAAAGGCGACTTCGCCAAGTCCAGGGCCGACTCCTCCCATGCAGGTTGCAACCGCCGAAACCGCCGAGATCAGATCAAATCCTGGATTTCCCGACTCCGTCAGCGCCATAGCCAGAGATGCACAGAAAAAGACGATCAGATAGAGAAGGGCGAAGAAGAGTATCGAGCGGATGATATCTTCCTGAATGGTGGCCTTAGTCATCTTTATCGGCTTTACCGCCCTGGGGTGAATCATCTCGATGAGCTCTCTTTTGCCGTACTTTAAGATCAGAAGTATGCGTGCAACCTTTATCGCCCCGCCCGTTGAGCCGACGCAACCGCCCACCAGCATCAGAACAAGAAGGACCATACCAGATGCGACGGGCCACGTATCGTAGCTGAAGTTGTTTGTAAATCCGGTGGTCGTCATCGTGGAGACGACCTGGAAGCTCACGATCCTCAGCCTGTGGAGAACGTCTCCCTCTATCCCTCCGGCCACAAGGATCAGGACGATTGACGACGCAAGTATGTAGAGAAAGAACCTGAACTCTGAATCCCTCGCATAAGCCGAAAGCGAGCCTCTATAGAGAAAGTTGTAGTGGAGGTTGAAGCTCGTCGCTCCAAGAAGCATAAAGAGCATGGCTATAGCCTCGATCGGAAGGCTGGAGTAGGCGACGATCCCCGAGGCCTGGGGAGAAAAGCCGCCGGTCGCTATCGTCGTAAAGGCGGTCAGGAGAGAATCGTAGACGGGCATCCCCGCCAATGAGAGCATGAAAGTCTCCAGCCCCACCATCAGGAGGTAAATGCCCCAGTATATCCTCGCCGTATCCTTAACCCTGGGGGTTATGGTCTCTTTTGTGAGTCTGGACGAGTCCACATAATATAGCTGCCTTCCGGCAACGCCCAATTGGGGAAGGATCGCAATGAATAGCAGGATTATTCCAAGGCCGCCGAGGAACTGGGTGAAAGACCTCCAGAAGAGGAGGCCCAAGTAGGTCCTGTCTCCGATCTCGCCATCGATGAGTGCGGCGATTGTAGCAGAATCTCCAGCAAAGAGGCGGCTCAGGGCATCGATAACACCCGATGCCACGCATACGCTCGCAGCGTCGGGGTTTACTATCCAGTAACCTTTAGAGTCGTAGTCGGTGAGGATCGTCGCACCCGTCGTGGTAAACCCGGACATCGACTCGAAGAGGGAGTCTACGAAGCCCATGCCGAGAAGAACGAAGGGAAGGGCCCCAAAGAGGGCTGCCAGAAGCCAGCCTAATGTGACGATCAGGAAGGCGTCGCTATGCTCGACATCCCCACTGCAGCCTAGACGCCTCATCGCATAGCCAGCGGCCAGTGTCAGCATGGAGGATAAAAGGAACGCCGCCACCCCCGAGGGCTCTGCGTAAATGACCGAGACGGCCGCAGGAACCAGCATCAAGGCCCCGAGAATGATCATCAGCAAACCCAGGGTATGGATAGCTATCCTCGCACTCATAGGCTCAGGTCCATTCCAGTCTCCTGGATATATATAAAAGAATGGCCCCGGATCCAACCTCCCTCGGTTTTGCTTCCAACCTTTTACCGAAACTCTTTTCACGAGACCGCCTCCATCATGGCCAGATATCATGGAGGAGAAGACGGATCTGAAGCGCGAGCTGGGACTCTTCGAGGTGACCCTCTCCGGCGTGGGGATAATCCTCGGGGCCGGGATCTACGCTCTGATCGGGAAGGCCGCGGGGATGGCAGGAAACTCGGTCTGGCTCGCCTTCGTCATGGCGGCCCTGATCGCCGTATTCACCGGCCTCAGCTACGCCGAGCTCTCCTCGATCTTTCCGAGGGCCAGCGCCGAGTACGAGTACACCAGCCGAGCCTTCGGGCGGAAGCTCGCCTTCGTCGTCGGCTGGCTGATCATCTTCAGCGGGGTCATAGGGGCGGCGACCGTGGCCCTGGGCTTTGGCGGCTACTTCCTCGCCCTGACCGGCTTTCCCGTCCTTCCATCGGCCCTTCTCCTCCTCCTCGTCCTCTCCATCGTCCTCCTCTGGGGGATCAAGATCTCGGCCTGGTTTGCCATCGTCTTCACCCTCATCGAGACGGCGGGCCTTTTGATGGTGATCTACATCGGACTGCCTCACCTGGGGAGCGTAGACTACTTCGAGATGCCTTTCGGATTCAACGGCGTCTTCGAGGCGGCGGCCCTGATCTTCTTCGCCTACATGGGCTTTGAGGAGATGGTGAAGCTCTCCGAGGAGACGAGAGAGCCCGAGAGGAACGTGCCTTTGGCCCTGATTCTGGCCCTCGCCGTCACCATCATCCTCTACATGCTGGTGGCGGTGAGCGTCGTCTCCGTCGTCTCCTGGGAGACTCTCGCCGCCTCCCAGGCCCCCTTCTCCGAGGTGGCGGCCGAGGCCCTGGGCTCCGACGCCTTCGTGGTCATCTCGGCGATAGCTCTATTCGCCACCGCCAACACCGTCCTGCTGATGCTCCTCGCAGCCTCCAGGATCGCCTACGGCATGGCCGAGTCGTCTTCGATGCCCGCCCTTCTCGCGAGGGTCCATCCGAAAAGGAGGACTCCCTGGGTCGCGATCCTGGTCGTCATGCTGCTGTCGATGGTCTTCGTCTTCTCCGGCGACATAGCCTTCGCCGCCAGCGCCAACGACTTCATCCTCTTTGCGACCTTCGTCGTCATCAACGCGAGCCTGATCTATCTGAGACACAAGGACCCCGACCGGCCCCGGCCCTTCCGGGTGCCGCTGAGAATAGGATGGGTTCCCGTCCTGCCGGTCCTGGGGATTTTGAGCTGCATCTTTCTCATCTTCCACCTGGACGAGGCCGCGATCCTCCTGGGGTCG
>NZ_JBNGCU010000052.1:6244-12962 GCF_049974945.1 Methanocrinis sp.
GATGTCGGCGGCGGCGTCGCCGAACTTCGTCGAGTAGCCGAGCATGATCTCGGTCTTGTTTCCCGTCCCCAGGACGAGCCGGTCCAGAAGGTTTGCGTGCCAGTAGAGGATCGTCATCCTCACCCTGGCCTTCAGGTTCCCGTTCACGACGGGAGGGGCCTCCGCCATCGGCAGGACCTCTGAGTAGCAGCCCAGAAGCTTCGAGATCTCGATCTCCTCCGCCCTGATCCCCAGGATCGAGGCCACCTGCCTCGCATCTTCCAGGTCCTCCTTTGGGGTCACGCCGATCTCGGGCATGAGGAGAGCCAGGAACCGTTCGGGCCCCAGGGCCCGGACCGCGAGGAAGGCGACCGTCGCCGAGTCGAGGCCGCCGGAAAGTCCCAGGACCGCGCCGCTGGCTCCGGCCGCCTCCACCTGATCTTTTATAAACTCCGCGATGACGTTCTCTGCATCTTTTCTGACCATCGGATAGGGCATTAGAACTCTCAAATAAAGTACTTTTTCTGCACAAGCTTTATGTTCGATAAGCTGATGGGTGAGAGCAGCAATTAGACGAGGAATGCGTGTTATGCGACTTTCGATGGACTTGGAACTGCAGGACATACCGGGACAGCTGATGCAGTCCCTCGAACCATTCAAGAAGTACAAGGGGAACATCATCAGCGTGGTCCATCACCGAGATCGCAAAACTCCACGGGGCACGGTCCCGGTCCAGATCGTCTTCGAGATCGATCCTTCAAACATCGAGAACGTCAAGAGAAACCTCCAGGAGAACGGCATCGTAGTGGTGAGGGCTGGCGAAGATCGGTTCATCGAGGAGATATCTGTCCTTCTGATCGGCCACGTGGTTCATACGGATCTCGGGGACACCATCGATCGGATCGACTCCACCGGCTTTGCGGAGGTGGAGGACCTCTCCCTCAGGATGCCGGGTATCGAGGAGCCCTCCTCCGCCTGCATTAGGATCAGAGCCACCGGCAAGGAGGAGATAAGAAGGTCTCTCTCCATCCTCCGGGAAGTGGGCGAAAAGAAAGATCTCCTGGTGATAGAACCTATTGAGGCTGAGAAGATATGAGAGAGGTCAGGATATCTCTGGTGGGGTTCGGGATAGTCGGCCACGGCGTTTTGGAGGTCGTGAAGAGAAAGAGGGAGCTATTGAGGAAGATTGGCCTCGAACTGAAGGTCGTCTCGGTCACCGACATCACCGGAACCCTCTTCGACGACGGCGGGATAGATCCCGGGAGGCTCTCAGGGGCGAGGACCCTCGAGGGGATCGCGAACCTCGGCATCATCGGAAAAGAGGCGATCCAGGACGTTGAATCCGACCTGGTGGTGGAGGTCACACCCACCAACATAGTCCACGGCCAGCCCGGCCTCGGCCACATCGAAGAGGCCCTCTCTTCGGGAAAGCACGTCGTCACCTCCAACAAGGGGCCCCTGGTGGTGGCCTTCAACCACCTCCAGGAGCTGGCACAGGATAACGGCGTGATGCTCAAGTACGAGGCTACCGTCGGCGGTACGATGCCCCTCATCAGCCTCGTCGAGAAGAACCTGGTGGGAAACGAGGTCCTCAGCATAAGGGGGATCTTCAACGGTACCTGTAACTACATCCTGACCAGGATGATGGAGGAGAAGTACACCTACAGCTACGCCCTGACCGAGGCCCAGGAGCTGGGGATCGCCGAGGCGGACCCCGCCTACGACGTCGACGGGATAGATACCGCCGGCAAGATCGTCATCCTCGCCAACTCCGTCTTCGGCATGGACGCTGAGTACAGCGACGTCGCCGTCACCGGCATCCGAGACGTCACCCCCGAGGCCCTCAACCTCGCCTGGGAGAGGGGATACCTCATCAAGCTGATCGGCGAGGTCCCCGCCCTGACCGTGAAACCGATGCTCGTTCCCCGGAGAAGTCCCCTAGCCGTCGGCGGAACCCTCAACGTCGCCTCCATCGAGACCGACCTCTCGGGGACGATCACCGTGACCGGCCTTGGCGCGGGCTCCATCGAGACCGCCAGCGCCATCGTCTCCGACGTCGTCAGCATCTACACCTCAAGGCAGCTAGATCCCTGAAATTCCGACCATGACCAGCTTCAAAAGCTTCGCAGAGCTCTGCAGCAGGATCGAGGAGATCGGCGGGTCCATCGAGAAGACCGCTCTTCTCGCATCTTTCCTCTCGGAGCTCGACGAGGCTGAGCTGTTGGTCGTTCCCTCTTTTGTAATGGGCTCGGCCTTCCCCGCGAGCTCTGATCTCCTTTTGGGCGTGGGTCCGAGCACCCTCTACGAGGCACTATCAAAAGCCACGGGTGCATCTTCTGCGCAGATCCAGGCGATCCTCCGCAGGACCGGGGACGTGGGGGCGGTCGCCGCCGAGTCGGTGGAGGGAGGAAAGCCCGCCACCCTCTCGGCCTTCATCAAGGCCGAAGGTCTCTCCATCCTCGACGTCCATTCTCGGTTTATGGAGATCGCCCTGGCCACAGGAAGGAGGAGCCAGGGCACAAAGATGAAGCATCTCCGATATTTATTCGGCGAGGCAGGGCCCCTGGAGGCGAGGTACATCGCGAGGCTCGCCCTCGACGACATGAGGATCGGGGTCGGCGAGGGGATCGTCCGGGACGCCATCGCCAAGGCCTTCGACCGATCCTCCGATGAGGTGGAGCGGGGCTACAACTTCACGAGCGACCTCGGCCTTGTGGCCCAGCGGGCTAAGGAGGGGCGGCTCTCGGAGCTGACGATAGAGATCGGCCGGCCGATCAAGATGATGCTCGCCCAGCTGGGGGCCGGGATATCCAGCTCCGTGGCGGAGATGGGGACGGCCGCCGTCGAGTGGAAGTTCGACGGGTCCCGGGTCCAGATCCACAAGAAGGAAGACGAGATCGAGATATTCTCCCGGCGGCTGGAGAATGTGACCCGCTCTCTTCCGGAGATCGCGGGGTTCGTCAAGGAGCATGTACGGGCCGAGTCTGCCATCCTGGACGGGGAGGCGGTGGCTAGGGGCGAGGACGGCAGGCCGCTGCCCTTCCAGGAGATCTTAAAGCGGTTCCGGAGGAAGTACAAGGTCGAGAGGACGGCGAAGAAGATCCCTCTGGAACTCTGGCTCTTCGATCTGGTATATCTGAACGGTCGGGTCCTCATCGACGAGCCCCTCCGAGAGAGGAGGAGGCTTCTCGAGGAGGTCGCAGACCCGGAGATCCTGGCATCCCAGACCTTGACCGACGATCCCGAGAAGGTGGACGAGGTCTACGAGCGGGCTATCGGAGCCGGCCACGAGGGCGTGATGCTCAAAAGTCCCGAATCCCCTTACGCTCCGGGAAAGAGGGGGAAGAACTGGCTCAAGATAAAGCCGGTGATGGAGACCCTCGACCTGGTCGTCATCGGGGCGCGGTGGGGTGAGGGGAGGAGGGCGAGATTCCTCGGGTCTTATCGGCTCGCCTCCCCGGACCCGGATACCGGAAGGCTCGAGGACGTGGGTTGGGTGGCCACCGGGATCACCGACGAGATGCTCTCAGAGCTCACCGACCTCTTTCGAGACCTGATCCTGGTATCGGGGGAGGGGATGGAGGTGGAGGTGAAGCCGGAGGTGATCTTTGAGGTGGCCTTCGAGGAGATCCAGAAGAGCCGGAGCTACTCCTCGGGCTACGCCCTCCGGTTCCCCAGGCTGGTCCGGGTGAGGTACGACAAAGCCCTGGAGGAGGCGGATACCCTCGATAGGGTGGCCCACCTCTACGCCACTCAGAGGGGGAGAAATGGGCCCTCTCCGGACCGGATTTAAAGGAAATTATGGAGTTGGAGCTGATCGGATTGATATTCAAGAAGCTGAGCGAATTGGACGATGAGGAGGTCGATGGCCTTCTTTTGAGGGGGCTCGACGTCCAGAGCGTCATGTCCACGGTGGTGGAGATCGTCGGCGAGGTCCAGGAGAAGGGGGACCGGGCCCTGACCGAGCAGACCGAGAGGTTCGACGGGATGCGGATCGGAAATTTCAGGGTCGCAGACGACGAGATAGAGAAGGCCCAGGGCCAGGTCCCAGAGAGGCTTAAGAGGGCCCTTGAGATCGCCATCGAGAACATAGCCTCCTTCCACCACCAACAGCTCGATCGAGACCTCTGGATGAACGAGACCTCCCCCGGCGTCATGGCTGGCCAGAAGATAGTGCCCCTGGACTCAGTGGGAGCCTACGTCCCTGGCGGCCGGGCCACCTACCCCAGCTCCGCCCTGATGACCGTCGTCCCTGCAAAGGTGGCGGGGGTCGAGAGGGTCATCGTCTGCACCCCGCCGGGAAAGGAGGGGAAGGTCGATCCCCTGACCCTGGTGGCGGCCGAGATGGCGGGAGCCGACGAGATCTACCGGGTCGGCGGCGTCCAGGCGGTGGCGGCGATGGCCTTCGGGACCGAGACTATCGTGCCGGTCCAGAAGATCGTGGGGCCGGGAAACATCTATGTCACCGCCGCAAAGCTCCTCCTGCGGTCCACCGTCGAGATCGATATGCCTGCGGGACCGAGCGAGGTTCTGATCATCGCCGACTATTCCGCAGAGCCGGAGGTCCTGGCCTCGGACATGATCGCCCAGGCGGAGCACGACCCCCAGTCGATATCGGTCCTGGTCACCGACGACGAGGACCTGGCCATCGCCACCAAGGTCGAGGTGGAGAAGCAGGCTAAAGAGGCTGCCCGGCGTGAGATCGTTGAGAAGAGCCTGAACAGGGCCGCGATCCTGACGGCGGCTTCGATGGAACAGGCGATAGGCTTCTCAAACAGCTTCGCCCCCGAGCACCTGGAGATCATTGCGAGAGACCCGATGACCGTCCTCGACGAGATCAAGAACGCAGGAAGCGTCTTTCTCGGGCCCTTCACCCCGGTGGCGGCGGGAGACTACGCCAGCGGCACAAACCACGTCCTTCCGACCTCAGGGTACGCCAGGCTCTTCTCCGGCCTCAACGTCGACTCCTTCGTCAAGAAGATCACCGTGCAAAAGATATCAAAAGACGGCCTCTCGCTTCTATCCGACGCCATAACCATCCTCGCCGAGGCCGAGGGGCTCTCGGCCCACGCCGAGTCGGTGAGAAAGAGGCTCGTCGAGAGAAAACAGGAATACGTCTGAGCCCTCGAAAATCCCTTCAATAATCGCCTCAAAAAACGGGCTGGCGTTTTGTGCCAGCCTGCCGGGATTTTGTATGGGGAGGGCAGCAGGTCCGTCACCGCTCCCAAGCTCCCGTTTTCAATCGTCTGCTCTGGTCGGCCTGATCTTTTATCAGCTCTACTTCTCCACCTTCTCCAGGTCGCTGGAGAGGTCGCCGGTGAGGTCGAGGTTGAAGAAGTCGCCCGCCGTGGGGAGGGCCATGAAGATGTTGGGGGTCAGGTCCAGCTCGGCCTCGGCCCCTTCCACCCGGAGGTCGAGGATGTGGCCGCCGGCCGTCCGATCTTCGGTGATGAAGTGGAGGTGGTAGCCGGGGACGTTGATCCCGTCGACGAACTCGGGCGACCAGAAGCCGACGACCGTCCCGGAGGCGTTCTCAAACTCGAAGACCGTCTGGTTGGCGACGGCGTCGACCAGGAGCGGGTAGGGCCTCTCCTGGGCGGGAACGCTCCTGGTCTTGACGTAGGGGAAGGTGCCGTCGATCCTGATGGCGTAGAATACGTTCTCCGAGGGGAAGCTCGTCTCGAGGATCTCGCCCAGCTCCGTCATGTTATCGGCCTTTTCGACAAAGACCTTCTCGTCGTGGTCGAAGAAGGTGACTGTGGCGAAGGGGGTCGTAGCCTCGTCGGGGACGACGTACGCCTTGCCATCGACTTTCACCTGGCGGCAGACGCCGTCGACGACGATCATCTCGCCCTCGAGCCGGTCGAAGGTCCCGATCCCGAAGTCGCCCCTCTCCTTCAATTCGCCTACGGGAAGGATGCCATCGTAGACGGCCAGGAGGAGGGCATCGATCGTCGATACCTGGAAGAGGACTTCCCGGTCCTGGCCTATAATCGAATCTGAATAACTCTCGCTCTCTCTGGCGGCGGCCGCCGGGAGGGCGGCGAGGGTGGCCAGGATCAAGATGGAAGCCAATAAGGTTGCACATAGGCACTTTCTCATGAGGATCACGTACGGAAGAGGGTCGATTTAATCTTTGTTCCATTATCGCACAAGTTCCGAGATCCTGAGAGGGCAGAAATAGATTGGCTGCCGCCAGGAGGGCACCGGGCAGCCGCCGAATATCAAAAAAGCCACACCTTGAGACCAGATGCTCATCCCGGCGACGGCTCACCGTTTGAATCTAGCTTCGGCTCGATCTCTTCGGCGGGGCAGGCGGTGAACTTGGTGAACTCGTCCTCGCAGCTCTCGTTCACCGTCGTCTCGCCCGAGAGCTCCTCTCCGGAGATCGTCTCGGGCGCCGGGCCCGAATTCTCCGGCTCGGTCGATCTTTCCGCGCATCCTGCGAAGGCGACCAGGGCGGCCGCCAGCATCACCACAAAAAGAGCCTCTATAGATCTATTGATGATAACTCCTCCAACCTCTTCTTAGAGCTTTTTGAGCGAAGAATCTTTTGGTGACCGACCCTGACGAGACCTGGTCTCGAAACGGCTTTATCGAAAGGATGAACACCCCTGACCAGACGATTCGAAAAACCGAAGCCTCATCCGCCTCGCGGACGAACCAACTTCAAGGACGGGTTTAATCTTGAGAGAATATCTGCTGGGAAACGTCGCCATCGCCAAGGGCATCCTGGAGG
>NZ_JBNGCU010000053.1:0-1564 GCF_049974945.1 Methanocrinis sp.
TGGGTCTTTTTCGTGTAGATGTTCTCTTCATCGACGCCACTTTCCCTCATCAGCTCGATGATCTTTCGAACAAATCCATCCATCTGCTTTCCGCCGGTAACTGCGCTCCGCGTTCCTTGATCGGACCCGCCACGTCTCAGCTGGTTCTCTATCTGTTGATCTCTTATCTGCCAGAACCTCCTCACAGCATTCGAGAAGACGAGGTCTCCAGCGAAATCTGCTATAATCTCACCCCTAGAACCCTTCAAAATCCAGTGTCAACTGCTTATTTCTGATCTTGTTGAGACGGTTCGAGGCCATCTCAAAATAAGACGGCTCGATCTCGAATCCCACACTGTTTCTCCCCCACTGACCGGCGGCCAGGTTTGTGGTTCCCGTGCCCATGAAGGGGTCGAGAACCGTATCTCCGACGAAGGAGAACATCCTGACGAGCCTCTCTGCAAGGGCCAGAGGAAAGGGGGCGGGATGCTTTCTCGTAGATGCCCCGGTGATGGTCCAGATCTGCTGGAACCACTCCTTGTGAAGATCCTCGGGAATCACTGAAAGGAGGCGAGCAGCCTGAGAGGGCTTTCGGTACCCACCAGGCTTTCTCTGAAATAATATGTACTCGATGTCGTTCTTGACGATGGCGTTCGGCTCATACGGTTTGCCCAAAAACTTTGACCCGTTGTTCGATTCGAACTTGGCATTTGCGATCTTGTACCAGATTATCGGCGAGAGGTTGTCAAAGCCTATCTTCCTGCACCGCTCCTGGATGCTGGCGTGCAGAGGGAAGACCACGTGTCTTCCAAAACAGCGCCTTGGAAGGCAGACATCTCCCACCACGACCACCAGACGACCGCCGGGAACGAGAACCCGAAAGACGTTCTGCCAGACCTTGTCAAGCTCGTCGAGAAACTCCTCGTAGTCCTCGACGGAGCCGAGCTGCGCCTCGTTGGCAGGGTACTCCTTGAGGGTCCAGTAGGGCGGGGAGGTGACCGCCAGATGGACGCTCTCGTCGGGGACCAGCTCCATGAACCTGCTGTCTCCGAGGAAGAGCTGATGGCGGGTGGGAACCTGCCTGGCCGCCCTCTCGATCTCCAGAAGAAGATCCCGGTTTTTGGCGATGGCTGGAATCGCCCTCTGTTTTTCTCTTTGGGCAAATTTCAGGGCCTCTATCGGAACCAGATCCTCCAGATCCTGCCCAAAATCAGAGGACTCGACTACCACCACGTTTTCGGACATATCCGGGACCTGATTATTCGAGCTCCTTTCTCGCATACTCCTTCGCGTAGTACGTCAGGATCATGTCCGCCCCGGCCCGCTTGATGGCGGTGAGCGCCTCGCGCATCGCCCGCTCGCCGTCGAGCCAGCCCCTTTCGGCCGCGGCCATGATCATCGAGTACTCGCCGGAGACCTGGTAGGCGGCCGTGGGCATCCCGAACTCGTCTTTGACCATCCTCAAGATGTCGAGGTAGGGCATGGCGGGCTTGACCATGATCATGTCAGCCCCCTCCTCGATGTCGAGGCGGACCTCCCATAGCGCTTCTAAAGCGTTGGCGGGGTCCATCTGGTAGCCGGACCG
>NZ_JBNGCU010000053.1:1664-12807 GCF_049974945.1 Methanocrinis sp.
GGACCTCCCATAGCGCTTCTAAAGCGTTGGCGGGGTCCATCTGGTAGCCGGACCGGTCCCCGAAGGAGTACCCCGACTCCGCCGCCTCCCGGAAGGGACCGTAGAAGGAGGAGGCGTACTTGGCGGCGTAAGAGAGGATCGGTGTGTCACTGAAGCCCTCCTCGTCCAGGGCGCAGCGGATCGCGGCCACCATGTGGTCCATCATCCCGCTGGGGGCGACTACGTCCGCTCCCGCTCTCGCCTGGGAGACGGCTGTTTTGCCGAGGAGGGGGAGGGTCTCGTCGTTGGCCACCTCCTGGCCCCGGATGAGGCCGCAGTGGCCGTGGCTGGTGTACTCGCAGAGGCAGAGGTCGGCGATGACCACCATCTTCGAGGTCGTCTCCTTGATCCTCTCGGCTGCCTTCTGGACTATACCTGTGGGATCCCAGGCGCCAGAGCCTATCTCGTCCTTTTCTTCTGGAAGGCCGAATAGGATCACCGCGGGAACCCCCAGCTCCTCCAGCTCCTCGACCTCTTTTGCCAGGCTGTCTAGGCTGTGCCTCGACTGGCCCGGCATCGACCCGATCTCGATCGGCGCATCCAGCCGCTCGTCCACGAAGAGGGGCATGATCAGGTCGTCCGTCGAGACCCTCGTCTCGGCGACCATCCTCCTCAATCCCGGTTTACGAAGCCTACGCATCCTCCTCATCTTCTTCCACCTCCAGCCCGAATAGCTCTTCGACGAATCTCAGGCAGTCCTCGTCCCCCCGCTCCGCCGCCTTTCGCAGGACCTTCGTCGGCTCTGCGAAGATCTTGTTCACGATGGAGTGGCTCATGTCCATCAGAACTGTCTCTTCGACCTCCCCCAGGGTGTGGCGGGCACCGAGCTTGTTCATCGCCCTCGTACACTCCTGGGCCTTGATCTCCTCGGCCCGGAGGTAGATCCTGCCCAGAAGCTCCTCGGCCCTCCTCCTCTTGTACTTGGCCTTGAGAAGGTCCAGCTCCTCGGCGATGATCGCCTCCGCCTTCTCCATCTCCGCCATCCGCAGCCTCATATTTCCGGCGCTGATCTCCCGGAGGGCGTCGATGTTCCGAAGCTCCACCCCGGGAATCTCGCCCACGTCCTCGTCGATGTCCCGAGGGTTGGCGATATCGATCATCAGGAGAGTCCCCTTCGTCCTCCTCGCCATCACCTCTTCCAGGTCGTCCCTCCTCAGGATGTAGTGGGGGGCGGAGGTGGCGCTGATCACCAGGTCCGAGGTTCCGATCATCTCCTTCATCCGATCGAAGGGGACGGCCGTCCCCCCCAGGCTCGCGGCGAGGGAGAGGGCCCGCCCGAAGGTCCTGTTGGTGACAAAGAGCTCGCCTATGTTCCTTGAGAGAAGGGCCTTCGAGATCAGCTCCCCGGTATCACCGGCCCCGATCACCAGAACCGATTTGCTCTCCAGGCCTCCGAGGATCTCCTCGGCCAGGTCGACGGCCGCAGAGCCGACGGAGATCGACCTCTCATTGATACTGGTCTCGCGGCGGACCCTCTTTCCGACGGAGATCGCCTTCTTGAAGGCGACATCCAGGGTCCAGCCCGTCGTCCCCGCCTCCTTCGCCATCGAGTAGAGCTCCTTCATCTGGCCGAGGATCTGGTCCTCGCCGATTATCATCGACTCCAGACCCGAGGCAAGGCGGAGAAGGTGCAAAAGAGACTCGTCGTGATCCTGAAAATCGATGATCCGCGATGAGACCCGGGCCTTCTTGGCGAACTCGAAGAGGACCTTCTCACCCCTTGGCGAGACGACGTAGATCTCGACCCGGTTGCAGGTCTTGAGGACGGCGCACTCCTCCACCAGCTCGGAGGAAGATATCCAGGTGAGAAGCATCTCCAGGTCGCCGTGCCAGGCCTGCTCAATATCGTCGATGCAGGCTTTCCTGTGGGTCACCAGCATCGAGGCTATCTCGCTCATCTGAGGGGAGATGTTCTCCGGCCCTCATATAGGCCTTTTCGTATGACTCCCCCAGGAGCCTCCACACCTCCTGGTCGGAGATGATCTCCCGGAGAATCCGGCTCCTCTCGGCCTGGTCAGAAACCCGCTCCTTAACAACCCCTCTCAGTTCCCCCAGGAGGAGGGCCATCTCGGCGTACCCCTCGTCCAGTACCTCCTCGAACCGTTCGCGAAGGCGTCTGGAGAGGGCAGGGCTCTCGCCAAAGGTAGATATGGCGACGACGACCGGATCTCTTCTGATCACCGAGGGGACGATCACCTCGCCGACTCCGTCGACCCTGTTCACCAGAACCCCTGACTCCTTAGCCCTCACCTCCAGCCCGGCGTTGAGATGAGGATCGCTGGTGGCGGGGATCGCGATGAAGGCGTCCCGGAGCAGTTCGTCGGCGCCGGAGGGAAGGTCGACCTCGACCAGCTCGACGGAGCCTTCCTCCGCCATCTTCAGGAGGCAGGAGGAGAATTCGAGGCTTGCCACCGTCACCTCGGCATATTGCGAGAATAGCCGCGCCTTCCTCTCGCCGACCGCTCCCCCCCCGAAGATGATGACCTTTCGGCCCGAGAGGTCCAGGAGAAGAGGAAGATGATCTCTCAGATCCGGGCCCCCGTCTTCTTGAACTCCCTCTCGCTGAAGAGGACCTGGTAGTCGCCAACCCCGGTCTTTCGGGAGATCTCGGCGGCGACCTTCCGGCACTCTTCCCGAGAGGGGGAGTGGACGACCGAATACAGGTTGTAGGGCCACTTCGCCATCGCTGGGCGCTCGTAGCAGTGGGTGACCTCGTCGAAGGTGGCCATGATAGATCCGACCCTCTCTACATCCTGGGGGGGGACGCGCCAGACGATCATGGCGTTGGCCACGATCCCCAGGGCCCGGTGGCCTATGGTGGCAGAAAACCTCCTGATAACCTCCTCTTCGAGGAGGCGGTTCAGCCTCTCCAGCACCTCCTCCTCGCCGATCGATAGCTCCGTCCCCAAGACCTCGAAGGGCCTTGGCGAGATCTCTATCCCCTCCTGGGCGGCCCTGATGAGGGCGAGGTCCATATCGTCGATCTCTTCAGCCATCTGACCATCTCCTTATTGAGGCTACTTCCAGCCGTCGGGGTCCTCGAAGGGGTACCTGTCCATCCCCTTCGCCGGGACGACCTTGGGATCGGCTCCCGGGTTTCCGGAGACCTGGTGGTCGCTCCAGTAGTTTCCGCCTTCCCCGGACCCGGCGTCCCAATCGTTATCCCCGTTATCGACGGCGTTCTGGGGGAGGATAGAATTCCCGTTCTCGATGAAGTTGTTGTGGTATACGGAACATCCTCTGCAGTCTATCAGGCCCACCCCAGCGATCCCGTTCCGGACGAAGGTGTTTCCGGTGACCTTCCCCTCTCTTGAGTTGCTCATCCTCAGGCCGTAGCGGTCGTTTCCGCTCAGGTTGTTCCCCTCGATCTTCCCTCCGACGACCGACTGGAGGAAGATACCGTCCCCGTTACCTTGAGCGGTGTTCCCCGAAGCCGTCGCCGCTGACAGTTGGTGGAGGGATAGGCCGGCCTCCGGGTTGGAGGAGAGGCAGTTTCTGATCACCATCACCCCGTCCGATCCCGAGGCGCTGATACCCCGGCGGTTCTCGATAGCACGGTTCAGGTTCAGGACAGATCTCGGAGATCTTATGAGCCTGATCCCCTCCTCGGCGTTCCTCCTCAATTCAGAGTTCAGGATCATGGAGGATGGCGAGTCGATGACCGATATCCCAACCCGGTTCTCTGAGGCGTTCGACCCCCTCAAGACGAACCCCTCCGAATCTTTGATCTCAAAGCCGGACCCGGAAGATCCCAGGGCGGTGCATCCGAGGAGGATGTCGTTCCGGGAGGCCTGGACGCCGAACCCTACGGTGCAGCCCTCGGCATTGCACCCCTCCACCTTGCAGCTGGAGGTATTCAGCATCCGGACGCCGACCTCGTTTCCGGAGAGGGTCAGATTTCGAGCCGTAGTGCCGGTCGAGTTGACGATGAGGGCTCCAGCGCTGTTGTTGGATAGAACCAGGTTCTCGGCGGTGACGTTCTCGCACCCCACCAGGGCGAGAAAGCCGCAATCTCCTGCCAGCCTTCGGTCCCGGCCGTCGACGATGTAGCAGACTGGTTTGCCGTCGACCAGGTTGGAAGAGTCGAAGTCCTGGCGGAAGGGCAAGTCGTCCTGAGCCGAGAGGTCTTCCCGATCGACTCTGATGCCGAACCGGTTTAGCTCCATCCGGTTTCCTCGGAGGCGGTTCAGCCCGGATCCGAGAAGGGTGAGCCCTCGTCCGTTCCGCACCATCTCGTTATCTTCGATGGCGTTCTCGATGGACCCCGACTTAAAAAGAAGCCCTTCGCCGTTCTCGGTGAGGACGTTTCCTGAGATCCGGTTATTCTTCGAGCCCACCAGCCGGACCCCGGCAACCCCGTTATACTCAAGAAGGTTTCCTTCCAGGCGGTTCTCCGACGATGCCCTCAGCCCGATGCCGAGGTCGCATTCGCGGACCGAGCTGTCGGCGACGAAGTTCTTCCCGCTCGCCTCCAGGTATACGCCGATCTGGGACCGGGACAGATCGTTATCTGTGATCGAGTTGTTCTCCGAGCTTTGGAGGACGATCCCCGCGATGCCCGACCCGGAGATATCGTTCTCCAGGATCAGGTTATCCTCCGACCCCTCCAGAAAGATCCCCCTCACCGAGGAGGAGATCTCGTTACCCTCGATCCGGTTGAGGCGGGAGTACGACATCCCAATGCCGTTCTCGGTGAGGAAGATGGAGCCGACGACGGCGTTGTTGCAGGAGCTGACCATCTCGACTCCGAGATCTGCAGAGAAGGTGCAGTTGGATATCTCGGATCCTCGACCTCCCCCCTGGCATGATCGGATCGGCAGGTCCGAGCCATTCTGAAACCTGACCCCTACAGTGCATCCCTCGATCGTCGACTCGAAGATCTGGCACCCCGGAGAGGCGCAGACGACCCCGGCCGAGAAGTTCGAGATTCTGCAGGCCTCGATCAAATTTCCGGGGGCGTTCAGCTCGACTCCGACGCCCTTGTCGAATCCCCTGATCGCAAGGCCCGATATGGTGCAGCCGGAGGCCTCCACCCTCAAGGCGGCCTCGCACCCGGACTCGACGGTCACCTGACCGCCGGTTCCGACCAGGGAGACCGGCTGGAGGACCCTGATCTCGCCCTCCCGGTAATATCCTGGACGGATCAGTATCTCGTCTCCCGCCTTCGCCGCGGCGACGGCCTCGCTTATCGTCTCAAACTCGCCGCCGCTCCTGTCGACCACCAGCGTCCCGGCCGAGGCCGTGGGCGGACCGAGAGCGATCAGAAAGAGCAATATCAAAAGCCAGAACTTTTCCGTGACCATACCCCCAATCCGGTATTGTCCCCTTGTTGGCGAGGATAGATAACTTTATCCCCACCCTCCGAGAAGATGAAGTTGAATATTTGGAAGACGAGATGGAACGGCGATCAGCCATGACGAACCCTTACCGGATCCTGATCATAGAGGACGACCCCGACGACGTCGAGCTGATCCTCCTCGGATTTTCGAAGCACGACGAGTTCTTCTTGGACGTCGCCACCACCGGCGAGGAGGGGCTCGAGATGATCTCAGAGACCAGCTACGACCTCATATCGGTGGACTTCGCCCTTCCTGGGATAAGCGGTCTCGACGTCCTGGAGGAGATCCGGAAGACCGACCAGGACGTTCCCGTGGTCATGGTGACGGGTCGGGGCACCGAGGAGCTGCAGGTGGTGGCCTTCGAAAAGTTCGCCACCAGCTACGTTATGAAGAGCGTCGACAGCTTCCGGAGCCTTCCCACCATCTTCGAGGCTCTGATAAACGAGTCGAAGTTCCGATCCCGCGAGCGCCGGATGAAAAGGGATATCGAGCGGTCCGAGGCGGTGAGCAGGTACATCTTGGAAAACTCCCCCACCGGGATATACGTCCTCCAGAACGGCTGCTTCAAGATGGTCAACTCCAAGTTTCGAGAGATCTTCGGCTACGAGGAGGATCTGATAGGCGAGCCCTTCTGGAGCCTCGCAGACCCCGACCGCTTCGAGCCCCTCGAGGGCACCACAAGAGACCGAGGGCCGAGAAGACCGGTCGTCCACGAGTTCGGGATCGTGAGGAAGGATGGGTCCAGGCGGTGGGTCGAGGCGATGATCGTGACCTTTGACTACCAGGACGAGAGATGGGTTCTCGGAAGCCTGGTGGACGTGACCGATCGCAAGGAGGACGAGAAAGATCGACAGATGGATAACAGGCGGGGCTCCATCCTCCACACCCTCCTTCTGAAGGCCATCGATTTTCGCGGAGAGGAGGACGATCTGATGAAAGAGGCGCTCTCGGACTCTATGGCCGGGCTGGAGGGGTTTGTGGTGGGAGGCATATTTCTCCTGGATCGAGGACAGCCGGTTCTGCGGGCTCTCGCTGGCCCTCTGGAGGTTCTGATGAGCTTAATAGACCAGGCCGGATCGGAGGTGTTTTTCGAGAGGTCTGGGGAGGGGGTGGTGGTCGAGGGCGGTCGGACCCTCTACTGGGCTTCGGCGCCCTTCTGGAGCGGCAAAGAGCCGAAAGGGCTGCTGGTCTTGGGGCGGGTGAGGGAGATCGAGCCCGACCTTCTGACGTTCATAGAAGATATCGCCTGGCACGTCGGAAAGATGGAGGAGATCTTCCGCTTGAGGGGCTCCCCCCAAGGGGAGGGCTGACCACTCTCCAGAGACTACAGCTGCTTCCATATGAGGACGATCCTCTGGAGGGCGGTTACATGGCTTGCCATCGTGATCAGGATCATCGCCCAACCCAGGATCGAGAGTCCCCCCAATTCTCCGGCGAAGAGGGCGTTGGCGACGGTTGCGGCGAGGATGAGTGTCAGGCGGTCGGCCCGCCCCATGACCCCACCGTAGAGCCGGCCGAGCTTCAGGGCCTGGGCCTGGGTCCCCAGGTAGCTGGTGAGGAGGACCCCCATCACGGCGAAGATCCCCACCGCCTCCGAGACGTAGCCGGCGAGGACGATCCCCACCAGGATCGCCATGTCCGCGTACCGATCGATGACATGGTCGAGAAAGTCACCTTTCGGCTCCGCGTGCCCCGTCCTGCGGGCGAGGGCACCGTCGACGGCGTCAAAGGTGGCGTTCAAAAGGACCATAAGAGCCGCCAGATAGAGTAGGGAGACCTCGTCGGTCGAGAGATAGTAGAAGGCCCCGGCGGCCAGGGCGAAGATCATGGAGAGGAGAGAGATCATGTTGGGGGATGCTCCGGCTCTCTCCGCCAGGGCAGCCAGGGGCTCGGTCACCGCCAGGCACTTGGATCTCTGGTCGTCAAGGGTCAAACTCCATCTCTCCAGTCCAGTCTATATCTCCCGGAGGCATCTCGATCTCCCGTCGCAATATCCTCACCACCAGGTCCGCCACCTCCGGGGGAGACTGCCAAGTGGCGTCGATCTCGCTGACCCGGTCGCACCACTCTGTAGCCTCCACCAGGATCACGTCCAAAGCTTCCGCCTCCAGGTTCTCCCGGAGTTTCTTCTCAGGGTACCCCCTCCGCGCCAGCCGCTCTCTGAGGACCGACGGCTTGGTCCGTAGGACGATCGCCTCGGGGGCAAACTGGTGGGAGAAATGCCCCTCCAGGATCACCATCTCCTCGTCCCCCTGGGGGGCCAGCTCCTCGATCCTCTCGGCCAGGGCGTCGACGTCGGCGACGAGACACCCTCTATAGGGGTCGGTCCCGAGGGAGAGGCCCTCATCCCTCACAAGAGCGTTGAGGTCGATCGCCCTGAAGGGGAGGTGCTCGGCCACGGTCGTCTTCCCGGTTCCGGGAGTCCCGGTCAAGGCGATCCGCATACCTCACCATAGGCTTCGAGGAAGCGGTCGTTCTCCCCGGGGGTTCCCACCGTCACCCTGACGGCGTGGTCGCCCGCTCCCCGGAAGGAGAAGCAGTCCCGGACAATGACGCCCCTTCTGAGCATCTCCTCTGCCACCCTCCCCGAGGGCTCCTCGGTCTCCAGGTAGAGGAAGTTTCCGCCCGAGGGGCGAAACTCCGGTATCGCCTTCCTCAGCCGGTCCCTCTCCTGCCGGATGGCCGCGACAGACCGTCTCATGTACTCGAGGTCGCCCAGGGCCGCGATCCCCGCCGCCACCGACGGCGTCGTCACGCCGAAGAAGGGAGGTGCCGCCCTCCTGTACTCCCTCGCGATCCAGTCGGGGGCGACGGCGTAGCCGAGCCTCATCCCGGCGAGGCCGAAGGCCTTGGAGGTGGTCCTTCCCACCACCAGGTTCTCGTACTCACCCACCATGGGAAGGAAGTTCTGGTCGCTGAACTCGGCATAGGCCTCGTCGAGGAAGACGATCCCGTCGGTCGTCTCGACGATCGTTCTGAGGTCTTCTTCAGAGATCAGGTCTCCGGTGGGGTTGTTGGGTGAGCAGATGAAGATTATCTTGACCCCGGCGGGCACCTCTGTAGGCACCTCGAAGTTCTCTCCTCGCGGGATGAAGATCGGCTCGGCTCCCCCCGTCACTGTCAGGATCTCATAGTAGCTGAAGGTGGGGGTGTAGATCGCAGTCCTGTCGCCGGGGTCGAGGAAGAGGCGGGTTATGGTGTCCATCACTCCGTCCATCCCCGCCCCGATGAGGACGTTTTCGGATGCAGATCCCGCATAATCGGCCAGGGCCTCGATGAGCCCCTCGGGCTCGGGGTACCTCTCGGGCCGGACGGAACCGATCGCCTCGAAGACCCGGGGGCTTGGTCCGCGGGGGTTCTCGTTGGACCCCAGCTTCACGATCTCGCCCGGCGGGAGGCCGTACTTCGATGCGATCTCGCCGATCCCCTTGCCTGCGACGTAGGGCTTCAGCCGCTCCAGGCAGGGCCTAAGGTTCTTCGAGTATCTCGCCAAGCACCTTCACCACGTGGTCGATCTCCTCTTTTCCCACCACCAGGGGCGGGACCATCCTCAGGACGTGCTCGCTGGTGGCGTTGAGGAGGACGCCCCGCTCCCGGGCCTGGTTGACGATCTGGGGGCAGTTTGCCGCAAGCTCCACGCCGACCATCAGCCCCAGGCCTCTGACCTCACGGGCGTCGATCTCCTGGGCCAGCCGCGACCGGAGGTATGTCCCCATCTTTTCTGACCTCTCCACCAGCCGCTCCACCTTGATGGCCCCGATGGAGGCGAGGGCCGCGGCAGAGATCAGGGGTCCGCCGCCGAAGGTGGATGCGTGATCGCCCCTCTGGAAGACCTCGGAGACCGACTCCGCCGCCATCATCGCCCCCATGGGCAGGCCCCCTGCGATCCCCTTGGCCAGGGTCATGACATCGGGCATGATCCCGCTGTGCTCCTTTCCAAACCACCGGCCGGTCCGTCCGAAGCCGGTCTGGACCTCGTCCAGGATGAGAAGTGCTCCAGAGTCGTCGCAGATCTCTCGGGCTGCCCTCAGGTAGCCGGGATGGGGGACGTTGACGCCCCCCTCGCCCTGGACCGGCTCCAGGATGACGGCCGAGGTATCCTTCGAGACCGCCGCAGCCAGGGCCTCGGGGTCGTCGAAAGGAACGAACTTCGCCTCCTGGAGGGGACGGAAGGGCTCTCGATATACAGCCTTGTAGGTCGCGCCCAGGGAGCCCAGGGTCCTGCCGTGGAAGGAGTGGACGGCAGCTACGGTCTCTGACCTCCCCGTCGCCCTCCGGGCGAGCTTCAGGGCCGCCTCGACGCTCTCGGCCCCGGAGTTACAGAAGAAGGCCCGATCCATGCCGGTGAGGGTCTTCAGCTCCTCGGCAAGGAAGACCTGGTTTTCGGTGTAGTAGAGGTTCGAGGTGTGGATCAGCTCTTTGGCCTGCCGAGCGATCGCCTCGACCACGTCGGGGTGGCAGTGGCCGACGGTGTTGACGGCGACCCCGGCGACGAAGTCCAGGTACTCCCGGCCTTCGGCGTCCCAGACCCGAGCCCCCGCGCCCTTCACCAGGAGGATCGGCTGGCGGGTGTAGGTCTGGATCACCGACTGCCTCTCCAGCTCTACGATCCGGGCGGTCCTATCATTGCCCGAGAGTTCGGATTCGGATCTCGACTTCTCTTTCTCCATATTCATCTTCATCTCTTCATCGCTCTCTTTATTGGTCATAGAACGCTCCGAGCAAACCGAAGGCTCGCCTGGATCTGGCGGCCTACGTCCCCGCTGACGATCTCCATGTGGCCGGGGTAGAGGACCTCCACCTCCAGCTCCGTCAGCCTCTCGATGGAGCGGACCAGGTCCGCGTCCTTTCCGGCGAAGAGGTCGGTCCTCCCGATGTTCCCCTGGGGGAAGACGGTGTCCCCGGAGAAGAGGACCCGAGCCCTCGGCTCGTAGAGGCAGATCCCGCCCGGCGAGTGGCCCGGGGTGTGCATCACCTCAAGCTTCCACTCCCCCAGGTCGATGACGTCACCCTCCTTCAGGGTCTCGTCGGCCTCGATCTCCGGGGCCGAGAGGCCGAAGAGGTAGGCCACCGTGGCCATGTCGTCTCCGAGAGAGCCCGCCTCATTCTCGTGGATCAGTACCTTCGCCCCCGTCGCCTCCTTGAGGAGGGGCACCCCTGCGGAGTGATCGTGATGGCAGTGGGTGAGGATGATCATCTCGATATCCGCCGGGTCGATATGCTTTTTGATCTTTCGGAGCGTCGGCTCCGGGTCCATCCCCGCGTCGATGAGGACCGGGACCTCGTCCAGGATCAGGTAGACGTTGCCGTCGAAGGGCGAGCCTGAGACCTTGTGCACTTCCACCATTCCAACACCTGATCCGGAGGAGGGGCTCCACCGATATATCTGTTTGGAAGCGGGTTTGCTGGAGGGAGGACGGCTCGATGGCGATCCCCGTCTCCCCCGAGACGCCCGAGGTCGCCGAAGGCGGAGCGGCGGTGGAGTTGTTGCCAGAGGCCGAGGTGGCGTACCTGACGGTGAGGGGGCCCTACACCAACCTCGAAGACGCCTACACCCAGCTCTTCGGTTGGGTCTTACAGAATGGATACCAGCCTGCGGACGCCGCCCGGGAGGTCTACGTCCGATGGGGGGAGGAGATGCCGCCGGAGGAGCAGGTGACGGAGGTACAGGTGCCGATGGGGAGGTAGAAAACGATAGGTGGGGCGAAGTCATCCTGCTTTTAATAACGTCTATTTCTGATGTCTCGGGCAAAAATAGGCGCTCC
>NZ_JBNGCU010000054.1:0-12354 GCF_049974945.1 Methanocrinis sp.
CTAAATATGTCATATATGGCTTTCTAAATTGCCAAAAATAATCATCTTATCCCCAATTTTCATTAACCACAAATCTTATATATCGACATTGGTCAATACGTCTTTGGTAATTTCCATGCTTAAAGATAAAATTTTTGGAAAAGGCGGCGGATGTGGCTGCTGCGGCACCCAGATCGTCGGCTCCCGCCAGATCGATGTCGGAGGGAGGAAAGTGGGGATAGTGGGACTGGATGAGACGTTCAAGGAGCACCTCAAGAGAGGGAAGAAGCCCGAAGATCTCACCGGCGACGAGCTTTTAAAAGAAATAAAGAAGTTCAACTTCATAGCCGAGGGCGCCGAAGAGGTCTACAAGGAGGCCTTCTTGAGAGAATATCGGGGCTTCTTTGAGGCCAGGAATAGATAGATCCTCCTTCGGAGGGACGGTTGAGGATGCCAGAGAGGGTTTGCGGTGGTTCAAAGATCGACGATGAGGCGATCTGCAGCCTTGCGAGGCTCATCGGAGATCCGGAAAAGGCCAGAAGCAGGATCGAGAAACTCTCTTCTCTGATGGAGAGGATAGAGAGAGAAGACCCCGATGGAGAGGTCGAGGTCTTGAAGGCCGTCGCCGATCCCTGCAGGCTTCGGATCCTCAAGATCCTCAAGGAGGGGGAGCTCTGCGTCTGCGAGATCATGGTCGCCCTCGAAAGGCGCCAGTCCTCCACGTCCCACCACCTCTCCGTCTTGAGGGAGGCGGGGCTGGTAAGAGAACGAAAAGACGGCAAATGGTCCTATTACCGCCTCGCAGACGGCGCCGTCTTGGAGATGCTCAAACAGGCTGAAGTCCTGAAGAAAAAATAATTTCCTGGCACTATAATTTTGAAGGCGTATATGATGTTATGGAACAACTTAGCTGTAGCTGTCGATTTCTTCGTGGAGATCGCCGTCGAGCTCGTCCTCTTATTCATAGGGGTGACCTTTCTTGTGGGGCTGATCCAGGAGTACGTCCCGGACGAGACGGTGAAGAAGATGCTGGGTGGACGAAACAGGCTTTTGGGCGGGGTCTTGGGGGCCGGTTTTGGGTCCCTCACCCCCTTCTGCTCATGCTCGACGATACCCCTCCTCCTGGGGATGCTCAACGCGGGGGTGCCCTTCGCCGCTGCCATGGCCTTCCTCCTATCGTCGCCGCTCCTGAATCCGGTGATAATCTCCCTATTCATACTGCTTTTGGGCTGGAAGGTGACAGCCCTCTACTTTGTTGCGACCTTCACGGCGGCGGTCGTCATCGGCCTAATCCTGGACCGTCTCGGCTTTGCGGGCCAAGTGAAGCCGATGGTGGCGATCCGAGGCCGGGATGACGACGGCGAAACGGACGCAAAATCAAGGGTACAACGTTCAGCCTCCTTCGCCTTCACCCTCTTTCGCCAGCTTTTGCCATACCTTCTTCTGGGAGCGGGGATCGGGGCTTTCATCCACGGATTTGTGCCCCAGGAACTGATCTCTCGCATAGCGGGACCGGGCAATCCCCTCGCCGTTCCCGCTGCCGCCATCGTAGGCGTCCCGATCTACATCCGGGCCGAGACGATACTCCCCATAGGCCTCGCGCTCACCCAGAAGGGAATGAGCGTCGGAGCCGTCCTGGCTCTGGTGATAGGCGGAGCCGGAGCCAGCATACCGGAGCTGACCCTTCTTTCTGCCATATTCGAGAAGAGGCTTCTTGCGGCGTTTCTGCTCACCATCTTCGGCATAGCAGTGGCCGTCGGATTTCTGGCCAACTTCGTGGCTGTGACCTAAAAGAGATATATGAGAGTGGGGCGGTCTCAAACCACAATCACCCGAAAATCTGGGCGATCCCGCCCGCCATCTTTTCCTGGAGATCACTCACGCGCGGCCAGGCTTGAAGGCGATGACTTTTATGCTGGCGATCCTCCCCTCGACACCCCTCAGATCCTCATCTTGCAGGCCGTCCAGGGCTGCCCGGCCGGTCGGGTCGCTGGCAACGCAGTCCAGGGAGAAGGGCGCCTCGTCCATCACCTTCACCTCTGCAAACCCCGCCGACCTCATCGAGGCGAGATAATCGTCCTTGGCAGCCGCCCCGGAGACGCATCCGACGTAGGCCTCCACCGACTCTCTGATGAAATCCGGCAGCTCTCCTCGAAGAACGATGTCCGAGACGACGAGCCTTCCGCCGAATCTCAGGACCCGATAGGCCTCGTTGAAGGCGGCCTTCTTGTCCGGGACGAGGTTGATGACGCAGTTTGATATCACCAGGTCAACAGATTCGTCGTCGACCGGAAGCCTCTCGATCTCGCCAATCCTGAACTCCACGTTTTCGTACCCACTGGCGACAGCGTTGGCCCGAGCCTTCTCCACCATCTCACCGGTCATGTCCACGCCGATGACCCTCCCCCTCGGACCGACCCGTTCTGCGGCTAAGAAGCAGTCGAACCCGGCGCCGGATCCCAGGTCCAGGACGGTCTCCCCCTCTCGGATCGACGCGAGAGCGATGGGGTTTCCGCAGCCCAGGCCCAGGTTCGATCCCGCAGGGGCGGTCTCCAGCTCCTCCTCGGAGTATCCGATCTTCTTTGCGATCTCCTGAGGCTTTGCGGTCCCGCAGCAGGTAGATGAGCAGCAGCAGGAGCCTGCCTCTCTTGCAACGCGGCCGTACCTGTCCTTCACGACTCGTTTGACTTCCTGATCTTCCAAAACTCTCACCTTCAACTTCAAACTTCTGAAATTTATACGCATCCTCTCCGTCTCTGGCTCATCCGAACCTCTCGACGATCCATTCTCTTATCTCGTCTCTCGCCCTCCGGAAGGCGCGAAGCTGCTCCTCCTCTGATCCCGTAACCGCAGCGGGATCTTCGAAGCTTTTGTGGACGACCTCTCGGGCCTTCGGGGCCCTCGAAGGGAGGTCGAGGTCGATGCTGCAGATGGGACAGGCCTCTTTTGCCCTCTCGCAGACGGTGACGGCCAGGTCGAATACGATATCTCCGAGCTCCTCGGCGCTCTTGGAGCGCTGGCCGGAGATATCAATCCCCAACTCCATCATGACGGAGACGGCCCGGGGGTCGACGGCCGTCGCCACCACCCCGGCGCTATAAGCCTGGTACCGATCCCCGTAAAGAGCCCTCAAAAGCCCCTCTGCCATCTGAGATCGGGCCGAGTTGTGAGTGCAGAGGAAGAGGACCTTCCCCCTCCTCGTCCCTTCACCCCCATCTCCCCGCGCCTCCCTCTTCTCCAAAACGCCTTCATCTGAAACCATATCTCCACCCCATCAGTCGAAGCTCGGCTGTATCGGGCTCACCCGGATCACCTCAGCAGGGCAGGCCTCCTCGGCCTCTTTGAGGCAAGCCTCAAATCGGTCAGGGGCCGACCCTTCGTCCGGCTTTCCCGCGATCCTGTACCCCTCTATTATCGAGCTTTTTCCGTCCCTGTGATCCTCGATGAAGAGCTGGGGGCAGCTTCCCCAGCACTGGCCGCAGCTGATGCAGCCCTCCCGTTCTATGGTCACTAGAATCATAAAATTACCATCTCCATGGAAGGGATCTCAGAAGGTGAAGAACCGACCGTCCCCTTCCATCACATCCTCGACGAGCCTCTCGTAAAAGTCCTCTCGAACCTCCGCCCTCCTCCTCGGAACGACCCCCCGGGCGGAGACGTCCTCTTTGGAGGCGAAGACCTCACAGGACGGCGGAATTGTTCCGGCCTGGCTCAGCAGGTGATAGACCCCGTCCCCAGCCAGGTAGAGCCTCGACCTCTCCGACCTTGCCAGAAGCTTCAGGCAGAGCTCAGACCTCTCGCTTTGGGGCGATTTTGTCAGGAGAAATACATCCATCATCATCACCTATTTCCCATCCCCCTTCAAAGTGGGATCAGACAGTCTGAGCCCTCCATCGCCTCCAGGAAGGCCTCCTCGTCGACGAGCTCCGCCGTCTCCACCAGCCCCTCGGAAAATAGCCCTCTATCGACCACCGAGGGCTCGTGGGCGAGGACTCTGATCTCGCCGTAGGCGCGGAGGATATCGGCGAGGTTTGGAATGGCGAGCGCCCGCGAGTCCTGATCTCCCAGGGCGAGGTACGCCCCGTCCCCGTAGAGCCCCACCGTCACCTCCATCCTTGCAAGGCTTACGGCGGCGGCGTTCAGGAGGCTGAAAGCCTTCTCGCACCCGTAAGGGGCGGTGTCGAGGAGGTAGAAGACCGACCTCATCGGCATAGAGTGATCACCCCGTCGCTTCCAGAGATCATCTCCGGGAGGTCGTAGAGGCTGGTGATCTTTATCCCATCGTGATAATCCCGCGAGGAGCCGTCTTCGTTTGCAGAATAGCCCCTGGCGGCGGCGCACCGGGGGCAAGCCCTTATGACCGCCCCCCTCTCCGCCAGCTCTTTGAAAAGCTCGCCCTCGTCGGCGAAGAAGGCCGGGCTCTGCTCAAGGCGGGGGATGTGAACGGCGTCAAGATAGAGGAATATGTTCACGTGATACCTTTTCAGGGCGGCATCGGCTATCCTGAAGGCTATATGGGCATACTCGGAGATGTAGGGGCCGTCGGCGAGGATGATGGTCAGGGTCTTCAAAGGAGCCTCCGGCTCAGATGTACTCGACCAAGACCTGGAGATGCTCAAAGTTCCCTCTGTACTTCGGGTCTTTGAGGGGCGTGCAGAGGTCGAGGGAGACCTCCCCGCTCATCAGCCGAATGGCGAAGGAGTAGCAGCTCTGCTCGCCGCACTCGCCGCAGTTCGTCTGGGGGAGATATTTATAGATCTCCATAGGCTCGACCCTCACCTTCTCCCGGGGTGCCGGAGCCATGCCCTTTGATATAGCCTCGTTTATCGTCTCCTTCAGCCTCTCCAGGGTTTCCCTGGCCTCGGCCTCGTCTTTGATCATGGTCATGGTGACGTTACCGGTCCCATAGATGGTGATCAATACGTCCCCCCGCTGGATTATCAGGGCACCTATCCTCTCGGAGTACCTCCCCCTCGGGAATAAAGGCTCCAAAGGCTTGAGAGCGCCACCCAGGGGCGGAGCCATCTTGGCGATGATCCGAAACTTGGTCGAGTCGGCTATGCAGGGCAAAAGCTGCCTCACCTCTGTGATCGCCACCGGCTTTGCCTCGGAGAGGTCGGCGCTCGCGTCCTGGGTCTTCTCAGCCTTTCCCTCCATGAAGTTCTTGCCGAACTCGGAGAGCTTCACTTTTCCCTCTTCCATCTCGATGAGCCCCGCTTGTTGCAGGATCTTGAGGTGGTAGTCGAGCATAGATTTGCCGATCGCCCCCCCGATCTCTTCCGCCGTCTTTTCGCTCCCGACGAGAAAGGCCATCATCTTCCTCCGCGGTATGTTGGCCATGGCGTTGCTCACCATCTTGATCTCTTCCGGCTTTCCCGGCATCTCAACACCCACCATAAATTTGTAGCCACAACTATATGTTTTTTGGTCCTCTACCAGAGCTTGTAGCCGAAGTATCGGGCCGCAAAGACGAGACCAGTGACTATTATCGTCACCCCGAAGAACTTGACCACCACCTTTCCGATGGCCAGGTACTCCTCGCCAATCTTTCCCCCAAATGACCTGCTGAAGGTGGCGATGGGGATTATGGGAACGCCGTGGCCCACCCCGAAGACGAAGAGCATCAGACCTCCGGTCAGCACAGATATGTCCTGAGACATCAGCCATATCAGGGCTGGAAATACCAGGGAGACGGCGCAGGGAGCCCAACCGAGGGCGAAGAAGGCCCCTAAGGTGAAGGCCCCGATGAAGACGGAGTGCTTGAAGAGGCCGATGGACAGGTTGGCGGCCCTCTCCATGAAGCCCTTCTTCTCCCTGAAATCCTCTTCTCCTCTTGAAGGGAGTCGGGCCTTGATCGGCTCGATGATCTCGCCGATGGGCTTGAAGACGTTGATCCCCAGGATCACCAGGATCGCCCCGGCCACGAGGTCGAAGAACCGGGAGTCCCGGACGAATACCCCCAGGTTGGATATGAAGAGGCCCACCACGAAGAAGACGATCGCCATGCCCAGGGTGAAGGCTACCCCGATCAAAAGCCCCTCTCTCGACGAGGAGCCGTAATCCTGGTCGTCAGAGAGAACCCTCTTTCTTCGAGATGTCATGATGTAGGAGAACATGGCGATGAGTAGGGCGAGAGAGCAGGGCGAGAAGGAGGTGACGACCCCCAGGCCGAACATCCCCAGGAACGTGATATTCTGAATTGAGACGCTCCCTTCCATCCCGGCCCATTCGCCCCTCTCCAGAGCCTCGACCTTGGCTTGAAGGGTCTCTGCATCCTGGATCCCGTCGATCTCTCCTCGGCCCAGCTGGTAGATGTGATAGACCCCCGCCACCATCCCATCCCGATCGATCAGGAGGATGGTGGGGTTGGAGAAGCCTCCTTCGAAGTTGGTATAGTCGACGTACTTGCCGGCGATCTCGTAAGGCTCGAAGTCCTCGGCCCAGATCCAGCCGACGTCGGCGTCCCACCAGCTCTCCGAGAGGGTCAGGCCGTCTTTTGAGTAGGGGCTCTTCCGGACGTTCAGGGTTATGAGGTTCACGTCGGGCTTATTCTCCACCAGCCGTTGAAGCTCGCCGATCTGGGCGGCCAGGGTCTTCTCACACTCGACGCATAGCGGGCTTTCTATGTTCGTTATGTGAAGGACCACCACCTCTCCCTCAAAGTCGCTGAGGGAGAAGTTTTGGCCGCTTTGGTCTGCAGCCTCGAAGTCCGGCGCCGGGATCGGCTCCGCGCTCGATCCGAGGGTCGAATTCAACGAGAAGAGGGCGACGAGAACGATTAAAAGGGTGAGTGCTCCTACAACTAAAAAATGTTTGTGATCAGATCTCATCTCCGATCACGCGTCCCAGTCCCCGACGTTCTCCTCGTGATAATCGATGGCATCCTGGACGTACTCCTCGATCCATTCCTTGCCGGTAACCTCTTCGGTGCTGTGCCAGGCCACCTCAGCCCCGCCATCCTCACCCGCCACCAGGGTGACGATTACCGTTAAGGGGACAGTAGAGGTGCCGCCATTGGGATCATAGGCTGCAAAAGCCTCCTCGATCCTTTCGTCGCTCCCGTCGCCGAGTATCTCATAGAACTCGATATCATCGCCGTACTCGTCCACGATCTCATTTATGGCCTCAGTCTGAGGTACGCAGTAGCTGCATTCCAGATGGGAGTAGATCAGGACGGGCTTATCTTCAAGGGCATCCAGAACCCAGTCGGGGTGGCTCACGGCGGAGCCCGAGGCTGGAGATTGATCAGGATACGATGTCCACCAGTCATCGGGTCCGGATCCGACGGAGTATTCTGCTGCCGAGACGGTGGCGACGAGACCTGCCACCATGACTGCGCCCATAACCAGGGCAGAAAGTTTAATCTTGGTCAGATGCGTTATGCTTACCAACTCCCACATTTGATTTGATCTTAACCCCACTTTTTCTCACACCACAGATCGAAAGCTTCAGCCGACCGCATCTATGCCGCGGTCTTGTGCCTATATATCCACAAAGTTGGATATCTAAATACCTCTGATTTGGCCCATCTGGCCGAAGCAATCTCTTGGAGGACGATACTCGTATATATAGATGTCGGATATTTCTATCCATTGACACCAATTAACTAAATATAATATCGATTTTAAGACGAAATTATGCCATATATACCAGATTTGAGCTACAAAAATTAGAATTAATAACCAAAATCAGAATTAAACTGCCAGATACGGATGCCTGGAATGAAGGTGGAGGGGATCAACAATCTTATATATCGAAATGATTTGATATGACTCTGAGTTGAGAGGCTTATGTGGTGGCCTTCTGGCAAAAGGAGATACGGCGATGCAATGCCGTCGGGAGAATAGAGTGCAGATGAGATGCGAGATATGCGGCAAAGATTCGGATCGCCTCTTTAAGGCGAAGCACCGGGAGAGGGGGCGGGTGAAGATATGCGAGGAATGTCTGAAAAAGGAGGGGGAGATGCTCCTTCCCTCCGGCGGGTGCTCTTGCTGCTGAGCTGATAGGTATGACGCAAGCCGTAGAACCTGAACCCCTGGATCAGTGCGTTGAGAGGCTGGCGAGGCTGACGGGAGACCGGTGCAAGGCCAAGAATGCGGCTCGAAAGCTTCAGACCTTCACCGAGAGCATAGACGAGGCCGCTCTGGCTGCCGAGGCCGAGGTCTTCAAGGCGATGTCCGACCCCTTCAGGCTATCGATCCTCCATATCCTAAGAGAGGGTGAGCTCTGTGTCTGCGAGATCATGACCGCCTTCGACAGGCCCCAGTCTTCAACGTCTCATCATTTATCCATCCTGAAGAGGGCTGGACTGGTGAGGGAGCGCAAAGATGGAAAGTGGTCCCGATACCGTCTCTCCGAGGGGGCGATCATCGAGATGATGAACCTGGCGGGGCTGATGGTGGATGGATGAACGACCCTCTGCTGATATAAGTGTTTGAGATCGATGAACCAGAAAAAAAACGAGATAGAGAAAGAAAGGGCCAGGCTCCCTCTTTTGAGCAGATTTCTTACGGTCTGGATCTTCGGGGCGATGATCCTGGGGATCGGGATGGGCTACTTCTTCCCGGGTGTCTCGGAGCTGATAACCGGCTTTCAGGTGGGGACCACATCGATCCCCATCGCCTTCGGCCTCATCTTGATGATGTACCCGCCCCTGGCCAAGGTGAAGTACGAGGAGCTGGGTGAGGTCTTCAGGGACACCAAGGTCCTCGGCCTCTCCCTCTTTCTGAACTGGGGCGTGGGGCCGATCCTGATGTTCGGTCTCGCGATCATATTTCTCCGGGACTACCCCCACTTCATGGTGGGTCTGATTCTGATCGGGATCGCAAGATGCATCGCCATGGTGATCGTCTGGAATGAGCTCGCCTGCGGCTGCACCGAGTACTGCGCCGGCCTTGTGGGCTTCAACTCCATCTTCCAGGTCCTCTTCTACTCGGTCTACGCCTACGTCTTCATCACCGTCCTGCCGCCGATCCTCGGGATAGCCGAGGGGTTTGTGGTGGCCATAACGATCGGAGAGATCGCGAGAAGCGTCTTCATCTATCTAGGGATACCGTTCCTCGCAGGGATCGTCACCCGGGTCGTCCTGATCAGGAGGAGGGGAAAGGCCTGGTATGAGGAGAGGTTCATCCCTCGGATATCTCCCCTGACCCTGATCGCCCTCCTCTTCACCATCATCGTCATGTTCTCCCTCAAGGGCGAGTACATAGTCGAGCTTCCCTTCGACGTGGTGAGGATCGCTATACCTCTCATCATCTACTTTCTGCTGATGTTCCTCGTCGGATTTTACGTATCCTACAAGATGGGCGTCAGCTACGAAAATACCGCGGCCCTCTCCTTCACCGCCGCCAGCAACAACTTCGAGCTGGCCATCGCCGTGGCCGTCGCCGTATTCGGCATCAACTCCGGAGAGGCCTTCGCAGCAGTGATCGGGCCCCTGGTTGAGGTTCCCGTTTTGATAAGTCTGGTGAACGTATCGCTGTATCTCAAAGATAGGTACTTTCAAGGAGTGCATACCGAATGCGAAGTAAACTAGCGATGGTTGAATCGCTTCTAATTGTCATGGTCGCTCTTGCGAGCGGTGCACAGGCCGGATGCAGCTGCAGCGCAGGTGCAGACGCCTGGAGCGGCCAAGCATGGCTCGAGGACACAATGGACGAATCGTCGGAGGGGGCCGCCCCATCGACGGGGACTGAAGCCGGAGCGGGTGTCGAAGAGGAAATCGGTGCTGAAGTTGCACACGAAGACGAGACGGATCTCGATGAAGAGATCTTCTCCACCTCCCTAACCGCCCAGGAGCTGCAAGAGAGGCTCGAAGGCGACTCGCAGCCCGTGATCGCCTACGTCAGCAACACCCCGATTCAGGGCTCGTACATCGAGGGATCGATCGCCCTTCCCTCGAAGAGCCTCATACAGGCTGACGGATCTCTTAAAACCATCGCCGATCTGGCCGGGGTTCTCGGAAAGGCCGGGATCAGCGAGGAAGACGATCTGGTCATTTATGGCGACTGCTTGTCCTGCGGCGACGCCACCTTCCTATACTGGGCCATGAAGTACCTGGGCCACCAGAATGTGGCAGTCCTCCGGGGTTCCCAGCAGGACTGGTCCGCAGCGGGCATCTCTTTATCTGGGGCGACTTCGGCGATTGCAGAGGCCGTCTACATCCCCGACCCCCGCCCGGAGCTTCTCGCAGATTACGAATCCGTCGCTTCCGGCAATTTCGCGGTCGTCGACGTCAGGGCCCCCGACCAGTTCGGAGCGGGCCACATCGATGGGGCGATAAACATCGACTATAACCGGGTGATAGAAGGGTCTTGGCTGAAGGATGACTCCGCCCTCACCGAGATCTTCTCCGATCTTGAAAAGGATCGGACGGTCGCCGTCTACACAAAGAACGGAGGCCAGGCCTCCATCGTCTGGTACGCACTGATGCTGCAGGGGTACGATGCCAGGCTCTACACCTGGAACGACTGGCTCGGCCATCAGAGTTGAGTGGCAATCAAGGCGGCACAGAAACGATGCCGAAAAAGACGGTTGCGCTGCTCCCCTAAGACCAGCAGCGCACAAACCCATTTTTGGATTCTATCTCAATGGCCCGACATTTTTTTTCAGATCGCCGGGTATATGAAGAAGTTCTCCTCCGGGTATTCGAGCTCCCTCATCCCCAGGTACTCCCGGTAGACCTCGACAGGGTCCAGGTCTGCCTCGGGATGGATGATCTTGGCCCAGTAGGTGAGGCCGACGACGGCTCCCGTACCCAGGGTTACGTCCCTGAAGATGACATAGGCCCTGCCGTCCTCCACGGCGGGGATGGCGTCAGCGCCGGGACGGCTTTCGATCTCCTCGACGAAGGTCTCCATCTCGGCCGTCTCGCTCCAGCCGAGCTTGTTTATCGATGCCGGCACCTTGATGATCACCTCGGGCCTCTCGGCGAGGACCGTCTCCCATTCCACCTTCGGCTCGGCCTCGTCGGTGTCGATGACGTTCTCACCCCCGGCTAGGGAGATCATATCGTCGGGGGCAGATCCCCGGCCGTAGGTCCAGAGTGCCCCCAGGTTGGCGCCGGAGCCCCCCTCGACGTAGACCCTCGGCCTATCGAGGCCTGAAACGGCATCGACGACCTCTGCCCTCTTCTCGGCGACCCAGTCGTTGTAGCTTTCAGCCTCAGATTCTCGGTCCAGGATCGTCCCCAGGATGGTCATCTCCTCCTCCAGGGTCTCGGGGTTGTAGAGGTCGAGGCCCACGACGTCGATCATCTCGAAGGGGGCCAGGTTCTCCTCCACCTCAGCTGCCTTGTTGTTGTAGGCGTAAGCTATCACCAGCAACCCGGGCTTGATCTCGCCAGCGTCGTTTTTGGCCAGGTCGGCTATCTTCTCGTAATCGAACTCTCTCCAGGTTCCCACGATCTCCCAGTCATCCATTACGTCGGAGAAGTAGTAAGCTGCATACTTGGGGATGCTGTCGGTCGTCCCAACGATCTTGCAGGTCTCACCCAGAATGCTGACCGCCTCGGCGGCGTTGGAATGAAGGACCACGATCTTCTCGACCGGAGCCCCGATGGTCACATCTCTTCCCGCAGAGTCGGTGATGGTCAGGGGATAATCGGCGGCGTTCGCCATCCCCGAAATCAGGCAGGCGCCCAGGATCAGAATTATAATTAACGGCATTTTGCTCAAAATATGAGCCTCCTTCTGGCTTGTTAAATGTAAACGTTTAAGATGTTTATTAATTAATAAGAATTTCGGTCGTTAATTTGTAATTCTCGGAGGGGACCGAAAACCGGATTAACGGGCAGGAGATCAACACCTCGGGCCTAGGGGCCGCCGATGGCCGGCATTTCAACTTAAAAAGAGATCGATATCCATGGAGTGGGAAATTGTGGGCTACGCCGCTGCGGCTCTGACGATGTTCGGATTTCTGCCACAGCTCCTTAAGATGGTGCGAACGAAGTCGGTGGACGACGTGAGCCTGGTCATGATGGTCCAGATGGGCCTCGGGGTCTTTCTGTGGATGGCCTACGGCCTGCACCTGAGAAACTCTCCCCTGATCGTGGCCAACGTCGTCTCTCTCGCGACCCTGGGCCTGGGGCTTTTCGTCTACTTCAGATACACCACCAGAAGGTACTTCAGATAAGAAGATAAAAAATGGGTTAAGATCAAAGGGCGGCTCGCCGGGGTCGGGTCCGAAAGGGTGGATTTCCATGATGGAGAGGCTGACCAAATTTCAGAACGCGATTCTTCTGGTGCTCACCTGGATGATGGCTCTTGTCGTCCTTCTGGCGACGGCGGAGCTCTTTTACATCATCGTCGAAGAGATCGTCGCCCCGCCCTTGGTCCTCCTGGAGATCGACCAGCTGCTGGAGATCTTCGGCTACTT
>NZ_JBNGCU010000055.1:0-12166 GCF_049974945.1 Methanocrinis sp.
TCCACCATGACGTGAAAGAGGTAGGTGGACTGGGGAGGGATTCCCGCCTCGTTTATGGAAAGGTTGATGATCGCGTCTTTTTTGTCATCTTATGCGCCTCAGGAGATGGACTGGGATGGTTTACCTTTTGGGAGGTCTTCCTAAAAACTTATCCCAACTTCTAGGCGGAAGGCGCTCCGGGCTGCCCTCGGATCAAATAAGCTTCCTGTTTGTAAATTGTTAAATATTCCAGTCACCAACCATTATCGCGATGAAGTACACAGTCGTCCTCGAACCTCAGGAAGAAGGAGGTTACACTGTCCGATGCCTCGAACTGCCTGGGGCCATAAGTCAGGGCGAGACGAAAGAGGAAGCCCTGATGAACATCAAGGAGGCGATCGGGCTTGTTCTGGAGGTACTCAGCCAGGAGCTTCTGGTTGAGAATGCCGAGGTCCTGAAAGTGGAGCTGGCAGATGTCTGCTAAGCTCCCGGTGATATCGGGAGAACGGCTGATAAAGATCCTGGTCAAAAATGGCTTTTCCGTCAAAAGGCAGGCAGGAAGCCACGTGGTGCTCCAAAAAGGAGAGATCATTTTTTCAGTTCCTCTCCATGATGAACTTAAGAAAGGCACATTGAAGGCGATTTTGAGCCAGTCGGGGCTCGAAGTCGAAGATCTTCTGAAATGACGCGGGCTCCAAACGGTACATTGGCGGTCGGCCACAGCTTCTCGGCGAAAATCCTGCAGAGTTGTTCCGCATCCACATTCACGACAGCCGACTTCTGTAATCCTCGTACCCGAACCGCCGGACGACCCGGATCTCTCCCCTCAGGTCCCGGATCGCGATCGTCGGAAGCCGCATCCCGTTGAAGGTTGTGTTCTTGACCATGGTGTAGTGGGCCATGTCCAGGAAGACGACCCGATCGCCCACCTCCAGGGGCTGGGGGAAGGAGTAGTCGCCGATGACGTCTCCGGCGAGGCAGGTCATCCCGCCGAGCCGGTAGGTGTGGGGGTACTCTCCGGGGAGGCCCGCCCCCACGATCTGGGGGCGGTAGGGCATCTCCAGGACGTCGGGCATGTGGGCCGCGGCCGATGTGTCCAGGATCGCGATCTCCATCCCGTTCTCGACGACGTCCAGGACCTCGGCCACGAAAAAGCCCGCGTTGAGGGCGACGGCCTCGCCGGGCTCCAGGTATACTTCCAGAGGGTGGCGGTCCTGAAAGTCGTTTATGAGATCGCAGAGGAGGTTGAGGTCGTAGCCGGGGCGGGTGATGTGGTGGCCTCCCCCGAAGTTCACCCACTCCATCCGTTCGAGGTATCCTCCGAACCTCTCCTCGAAGACGGCGAGGGTCCTCTGGAGGCTGTCGGCCCCCAGCTCGCAGAGGTTGTGGAAGTGAAGGCCGGATATCCCCGCCAGGCGATGATCGTCGCAGCCAGCGCCGCCTTCACCGCCACCGTCGCCGACGGCGGCCCTGAAACTCGTCAAAGTCGTCCCCAGCCTCGAATACGGGCCGCAGGGATCGTAGATGGGGACCTTCACCTCCCGGTGCTCGGGGTTCACTCTGATTCCACACCGGACCCGCTTGCCGCTCCTGCGGGCCGCCTCAATATTCGGCCTGAACCGGTCCAGCTGGGAGAAGGAGTTGAAGACGATGTGGTCGGCGTAGCCGAGGAGGAGGTCGAACTCATCCTCGCGATAGGCCGGAGCGCAGACGTGAACCTCGCCGCCGAACTCTTCGGAGCCGAGCCGGGCCTCGTCGAGGGAGCTTGCGGCAACGCCGCTGAGGTGTCGGCAGATCAGGGGAAAGAGGCTGAAGGCGGCGAAGCCCTTCAGGGCCAGAAGGATCTTGCAGCCGCACCTATCCTGGACCGAGCCGAGAAGGTTCAGGTTCCGCTCGAAGGCGGCCTCGTCCAATATGTAGCAGGGGGTGGGGACCTCGGTTAAGTCAATCCCGACCAGATCTATCCTGTTCCCGTCGAGCCCTTTTGAGATATTCTTCCCCATCTCGATCACTCTCGGAACTCCTCGGTCCAGGGAAGGCCGTACCTGGGCAGAAGCTCCATGAAGGGGTCGGGATCGAACTCCTCGACGTTGTAGACCCCCTGGCCCCTCCATACGCCGGTGGCGATCAGCAAGGCGCCGATCATGGCGGGGACGCCGGTGGTGTAGTGGACGGCCTGGGCTCCCACCTCCTGGTAGGCTTTTCTGTGATCGCAGAGGTTGTAGATGTAGTATCTCTTCGCCTCCCCATCCCTCTTCCCATCGATGAGGCAACCAATGCAGGTATTCCCCTCGTAATTCTCGGCCAGGCTCGCGGGATCGGGGAGGAGGGCCTTGAGGAACTGGAGGGGGACGACCTCCATTCCTTTGTAGACGACGGGCTTTATACCGGTCATCCCGACGTTCTGGAGGACCCGGAGGTGGGTCAGGTACTGGGGGGAGAAGGTCATCCAGAACCTCAACCTCCTGACGCCGGGAAAGTTCTTTGCCAGGGACTCCAGCTCCTCATGATACATGAGGCGCATCTCCCGGGTCCCTATCCCCGGAAAGTCGAAGCTTCTTTTTACCGAGAGGGGATCGACCTCGATCCAGCGGCCGTCCTCGTAGTATCTTCCGGGGGCCGTCACCTCCCTGATGTTTATCTCGGGATTGAAGTTGGTGGCGAAGGGCTGGCCGTGATCGCCGCCGTTGCAGTCCATGATCTCGATCCCTTCGATCTCATCGAAGACGTGCTTCTGAGCGTAGGCGCAGAAGACGTTCGTCACGCCCGGATCGAAGCCGCAGCCGAGAAGGGCCATGATCCCCCGCTTCTGAAACCTGTGGTGGTAGTCCCACTGCGACCTATAGCAGAACCTCGCCTCGTCCCGGGGCTCGTAGTTGGCGGTGTCCAGGTAGTCGACCCCGGTCGCAAGACAGGCCTCCATGACCGCCAGGTCCTGGTAGGGGAGGGCGGCGTTGATGACCAGGTCTGGCGAGACCTCCTCGAAGAGATCGACGAGCTGTCCGACGTCGTCTGCGTCCACCTCGGCGATCTCCAGGGACCGATTTATCCGACTCCGGATCTTCTCGCACTTTTCAAGGGTCCGACTGGCCAGAAAGATCTTGGAAAATACCTCGGGAACCGCAGCGCATTTGGTGGCCACTACACCCCCTACGCCGCCTGCGCCGATGATCAAGACTCTGCTCATCTATCTCCACCTCAAAGGATCTGATGCTGCCTTTGCCTTCATCTCAAGGCTGATCACCTTTCTGGAGAATCGGCTAAAAAGTTATCCCGAAATCTCAATCCAGTATAGACTCCCTTGAGGCCCCTCAGATCCAATCGTCGAGAGGGAGAAGCTGAAATAGAGCTGCTTACAAAAGTTGGTGGTAGAATAGGAGGGAGGAGCAAAAGTCGTTATAGGAGGTAGAGGGAGAGAATAGCATACGACTTTTGCCATGTTCCTATACGTCATTTGTCGAATATATACTTTTCGGTCTGATTACGAGAGGGTGGCGTTCTCCGGCCCGTTCAGGGCTTTCGCACCTCGAAATCGATGACGATGTTGTACTGGTGAGGTGCGTAGCTTCTCACGATACCACGGTGAAGATAACTGATCTTCGCCCCCGCGGCTCGAGCCGCCTCTTCGACAAAGGCCGTATCCCGGCCGTAGAGGTCATCCTCGGAGGCGATGGCGTAGTAGTGGACGACTCCGCCGTCCTTCGCGATCCGCGTGGCCTGCTCGAGAAATCGGCTGGCTGTATGGGGGAGGTTCATGATTACGTGATCTGCAGACCTCTCGTACCGCTCCGCCAGCTCTCCGGCGTCCCCCTCCACGATCTCTACGTCGTCGATCCGGTTGAGCCGGGCGTTCTCCCTCAATAGCCTGACCGCATGGGGATTCTTGTCCACAGCGATGACCTTCGCCCCCCGCTTTGCGAGCAGCAGGGCGAAGGGTCCGACCCCCGCGAACATATCGAAGACGACCTCTCCCAGCCCGATCTGCCTCGCCACCCTCAGCCGCTCGGTACCGAGGCGAGGGGTGAAGTAGGCCTTCTCCAGATCGATCCGGTAGAGGAGGCCGTGCTCTTTGTGCAGGGTGACCGTCTTCTCCTCGCCGGCGACGAACTGGAAGCGTCGGGTCCGGTACTCACCCTCCACCGGCGTTTTGGGTGAGAGCACCGTCTTTACGTTCTTGTGGACGGCCAGAATGGCGGATGCGACCTCCTCGTCGGGAGAGTCCGCTATCGCCACATCCCCCACCACCTCGAAGTGGGCCCTTCGTCCCAGGAGACCCTCGACGTTCGGCCTCCTCTCTGCTGCCTCGAACTCGACCTCCACCAGATCAAAGTCGCCGACCTTCGCGAGCTCCGCCGCCGTCTCGGCGTTCAGCTCCAGGATGGGCAGGTAGAGCCGATCGTCCTCGGACCTTATCTTCCGATCCCGATCGAAGATCTCCAGCTCCACCAGCCTCCGCCTGAAGATCTCTCCCCGGCTCTGGTGAACCTTCAGCCCCCTCGAAGACGCCATCTGATGAACACCTCCGGAGACCTCAGATCCGGCCGTCGCCGGACCCCTGGCCCGAAGCCCCCATCTGCTCGCCCTTTATGGCGGCATAGATCTCCTCTGTGCTCGGACGGCTGGTCTTGGCGTACCTTCCGCCGGAGGCCTTGCTGATCCTCTTTGCCAGTTCCGACTCCTCAGCTCCGACGTCGACCACCAGCAGGTGAACCCCCGACCGTCTCAGATCAACGGCGGCCTCCTCGGCCTCCAGGCCGGCATCTCCTGCCACCTCCAGGGGGACGTTGGCGCTACCGTCGGTGATCAGAACCAGGATAGGCGTGGCGGAGGGCTCCCTCTCGCGCTCCCGCTTCAATAGAAAGAGGCCCCTGGCGAGGCCGCTGGCGAGGGGGGTCGTCCCACCGTACTCGATCCTCTCCAGATGCCTCTTGGCGGTCACCACCGCCGAGGTGAAGGGGAGGACCACCTCCGCCCGCCTTCCCGAGCAGGAGACTAGGGCAACCCTGTCCCGCCTCATATAGGCGTCCCTCAGAAGCTCGATCACCACCTTCCCCGTGGCATCGGCAGAATCCTCCATGGAGAAGCTGCAGTCGAGGACGATCGCGATGAGGGTGGCGACCTTCCGCCTCCTCACCTTCTCCCGAAGGTCCTCTTCCCCTATGACGAGGGATCTGCCGCCGGAGACGGCTCCGCCGGAGCGGGCGAGGGCAGCCCTGATGGTGGGGGCCAGGGCGACGTCGGTCGTCTTTCCCCGGGGCATCCGGTGTCTCACGTACCGTCCCCTCTTTCCCCGAGCCAGAACCTCCGCCCTCCTCCCCGAGGCCGGAGACCCCGAGGCGACCCCGACCTCGGACCTCGCGAAATGGTCGAGGATCTCGGCCAGATCGCGAGGAAGAAGCCCCCCCTCGCACCGATGGCCCGAGGCCGCGAGCTCTTCAAGGTCGGAAGGCTCCATCTCGACGAAGGTCTCGTCCCCGAGGAGTACGACGGTCGCCATCTCCTCTGTCCTGACCGACGACCTCCAGATCTCCAGGACCGACTTTATCCTCCTTCGGTCCTCGGAAGTGACCTCCGCCGCCCTCTCTCGGGGGATCCTGATCCCCAGAACCGGCGCCCCAGCGAAGAAGACCTTGAAGCCGTAATTTCGGTCGAGGTTTCTCCGAAGGAGGGCTGCCAGCTCTCCGGCCGGCGGGAGGGAGGTGGAGTCGCAGACATCGGACATGATCAGGTCACCATCGATCTGAGCCTCTCGGGACTGAACTCGCCGTCGTCGAAGGGGGTCTTTCGCATCCGATGGGGCAGGACCATCTCCGCCGCCGCGAGGATATCGGCGGTCCCGACCCTCTCCCGCCCTTCGAAGGCGGCGTTGGTCCTCGCGGCCCTCTCGATCATGATATCCGCCCGGTGACCGTCCACCCCGAACTCGACGCAGATCATGGCGATCTTTCGAAGCTCCCCTCTGCTGGTAGCGATCTTGGGGAGGAGCTTCTTGGCGGTGAGGATCCTGGACCTGAGCCTCTCGCTCTCGGCCTTGAACTCCTCTCTGAACTTGGCCGGATCCGACGCGAAGCTGTTCCTCCGCTCGATGATCTCGATCCTCTGCTCGACGTCCGATATCCCCTCCACCTCGACCTGGAGGGCGATCCTGTCCAGGAGCTGCGGTCGCAGCTCTCCCTCCTCCGGGTTCATGGATCCGACGATGATGAAGCTCGCCGGGTGGCTTGCAGACACCCCCTCCCGCTCCACCGTGTTCATCCCCATGGCGGCGGCGTCCAGGAGGGCGTCGACGACGTAGTCGTCGAGGAGGTTGATCTCGTCTACGTAGAGGATCCCCCGGTTAGCCTCGGCCAGTATCCCGGGCTCAAAGGCCCTCTCCCCACCCCGGAGGGCCCGCTCCATGTCCAGGGAGCCCACCACCCTGTCCTCGGTGGCGCCCACCGGGAGGTCGACGACCCTCATCGGCCTCACCTCCGTCGGGAGAACGCCCTCATCCAGCCTTTCGGCGCACTCCCAGCAGAGGTTCTCCGCGTCCTTTGGGTCGCAGCCGAAGCGGCAGCCAGTCACCACCTCGATCCCTGGAAGGACCTCTGCGAGCCCCCGGACGGCGGTGGACTTGGCGGTCCCCTTCTGTCCTCGTATCAGGACGCCCCCTATCGAGGGGTTGATGGCGTTGAGGATCAGAGCACGCTTCATCTTCTCCTGGCCTACGATGGCGGCGAAGGGGTACAAAAGCCGCCTCGACCTGGCGAGGGAGAGGGAGAAGCTGCCCGGCCTTCCGTCCGTCGCCGACTTCTCTTTTTGAGGGGCCGGGCTCGAATCTGCAGTCTTCTCCGAAGCCCTCTCAGGAGCCTGTTCGAAAGATCTCCTTTCCCGTATGACACCAGTTATCCGCAAAATCGCCACCTCAAGAGTACCTCAGCATTATCGCCGAGAGCAGGGTTACTATCAGCAACAGAAGCCCCAGGAAGAAGAGCCCGAAGAGAGGGTTCAGGTTGGGCCTTCTCTTCTTTGTCGAGAGAAGGTTGAGATAGACGAGGGAGATGCTCATCGTCGCCAGGAAGATGATCGCCGATACTAGGATCACCGATCCGGCGGTGATGACGTACTCCGCCGTCCAGGTATAGGTGGTGGCGTAGAGCAGGTCCAAAAAGAAGTCCTTGCCGTTCCTCTCGTAGGCGGAGGTGACCCAGAGCATTGTATAGGCGATCTCCGCCGCCCCGATGACCGCCGAGGTGACGGCGATCCCGAGGAGGGTGAAGATCGATCCGATATCCGAAACCGATACGTCTATCTCCCATTCCCTCTCCAAACAAGTTCACCCGCAGGGGGTTATGTTGGGGGGGATTAAAAGGGTTTAGATTCTCCGAGCCGGAAGGGGGGATCAGATCACGGCCGTACGGCCTCTGCGATCAGCCTCGCCACCGATACCGTGCTCACCGCCTTCTCCAGGGTGTCGGTCGTGATGATCGACTCGACTCCTGCACGGCACAATTTCAGGACGGCGTTGCCGGTCAGGACCGGATGGACCGATCCGAGGTAGACCCTCTTCGCGCCGTTCGACTTGAGGATCGATATCGCCTGAGCCATCGTTCCGCCGGTGGCGATCATGTCGTCGAGGATGACGACATCCCGCCCGGAGGCATCGATCTCCTTGGGGGCCATCGAGACCTCCGTCCCGCTGTGCCTCGTCTTCTCCAGGTAGTCGTAATCGATACCGAGCCTGGCCGCCGCGACCTTCGCCATCCGGACCGCCCCCTTGTCCGGGGATATGATGACCGGGTGGTCGAGTTTCATCTTCCCGATCTCGTCGGCTAGGACGGACGCAGCGTCCAGGTCGGTGGCCTCGTGCCTGAAGTTGTTGAGGACGGACCGGTCGTGGATGTTGACGGTGAAGATTCTCGACCCTTCCTCCAGGAATGCGTCCATGGCGACGGCCATAGCCCTCGCGGAGAGGGGCTCGCCCGGCTTGAACTGCTTGTCCTGGCGGGCGTACCCGAAGTAGGGGACGACGAGGTCGATCCGCCTTCCCCGAAAGACGTCCAGAAGCTGGAGGAGCTGGATTATATCCCGATCCGACGGCGTGCTCTGGATCAAGACGATGCGGTCGTCGAGGTCGGAGCAGACCTGGGTGTAGGACTCGCCGTCCGGAAAGCTGCTGTACTCGCACAAAGCAAGATCTTCTTTGAGAACTTTTGCAACCCTGCCCCCCAGAAGCTGGGAGGATGGTCCACCGATGATCATCAATCTTCGCCTCTATAATTATAACATCAGCATATCAGATAACTTCGATACTTCCGCCGAATGCCCATCATCAGCTTCCGACGACCTTCATCTCCGCCTTGACCGTGGGGACCACCATCGATCCCACCATCCTCGGGTCGGTCCCCGCCTCCATCGACCCCAGGAGGTCGAAGACGTTCCCCGCCAGCATCAGGGAGCGGATAGGCCTCACCAGAGCGCCGTCCTCAACCAGAAAGACGTTCCTCGCCTCCACCGAGAAGTCGCCGGAGACGGAGTTTGCGGTGTGGGCCCCGATGACCCCGGTCACGAGATAGCCCCTCTTCGTCTCCGCCAGGACGTCCCGGGGGGCCGTCGAGGATGCGATCAGGTTGCTCGTTCCTATCCGCGGAATACCGTTATAGCCCGGCCGGTCTGCGTTCCCGGTGCTCTTCATCTCTGCCTCCTCTTTTCCCGCGGTGTAGGAGTCGTAGAGAAAGGCCCTCAGAACTCCTCCCTCCACCACCGTCGTCCTCTGGGACGCGACGCCCTCGCCGTCGAAGCTCGAGGTGGCCATACCGCCACCTAAGAGGCCGTCGTCGACGATTCTGATCATCTCTTCGGCCACGGTCTCGCCGATCCTTCCCGCCAGAGTCGACCTCCCCTTCTGGATGTTGTCCCCGAATATGGAGGGGGCGAAGGCGCTCTCTAGGATCTCGGCAAAGGCGATCGGCCCCAGGAGCACCTGGGCCTTCCCGCTCTCGCCCCGGATCCCTCCGACCGACCGCCTGGCGAGGTCGCCTGCGGACCACCCGAGGTCTGCGAGGTCGGAGTGGGCGGCCCTGGAGTTCACAAAATCATATCCTGTCGCGACTGCGCCATCCTCGCCCTTCGCCAGCGTCTCCAGATAGGCGGTAAAGACGGTCCACCTCTCGTCGAGCTCTACGCCATTCGAGTTGATCAGAAGCTCCGAGCCGGAGACGGCAGAGAGACCACCGGAGACGGGATCAGCGCCCGATACCGAGCCCACTCCAAAAAGGAGGGTTGCAGCCAGGTCGAGACATTCGTCGGGCCCCATCTCGGCGATGGCCGGATCGTAGACCCCCTCTGGTCGGCCCGGTCGCTCTGGATACGGGAGCGAACGCCACTTATCGTCGGGACCTCGAGCCCGGGCGGCTCTGACGGCGCTCTCGGCCACCCCCGCGAGCTTGGAGAGGTCGCTGGTGGCTGAGAAGCCGACGGCCCCCTCGACGACGGCCCGCAGGCCCAGGCCCCGGTCGCGGCTCTCGCTGGCCATCTCGACCTGATCTCTCCGAAGATCGACGTCGACGGCCTTCGCCACAGAACCGAAGACTTCCGCCTCCTCCGCCCCGGCCCTCTCGGCCAAGGCGAGGAGACGACGCGCGCTCTCGAAGAGATCCTCGATCATGGTCGATTCATCCGATGTAGCGGAGGTCTTCCTCGCCGCTCGTCTCGAAGGGCATCTGGGCCTTCTCCATCTCCTGGAGCTTGCCCACGATCCGCTCCATCTCCTTCGCCCGCTCCTCCAGGGCCTGCATGTCCACCTCGATCTGGAGAGCCTTGGAGAGGACCCGCAGAACCTCCTGAGCGCTCTTGGGGTCGACGAGATAGCCGCTGGTGGTGCCCATCAGACAGACGGCGTCGATCTCCCTGAGCCTCGCGAGGCCCACCAAAAGGCCGCTGACACCGACGATGCCCCCGCCGGGCTCGTTCTCCTGGAAGACGACGCCGTACTCCTTCATCTCCTCGACGAGCTCTAGGCTGTTCGTAGCCCCCAGAACATGGGGCTTGTCGACGAACTGGCCCGTGCCGTAACCTCCGAGAGTATAGATCCTCTCGACACCGAACTCCTCGCAGAGATCGAGGAAAGCGCCCGCGAGCTCATAGTGCCCCTCGTTGGTGGCGCTCTGATAGTCGCCCACCAGGAGGAGAAGATCTCGATCCTCGCCCCGGTGGACGTAGATCTCGTTTCGGACCTGCTTTACCGTCCCGTCGTCGAGGACGATCACCTGAGGCGGGAGGTGAGGCGAGTATATCTCGATGATCTTATCAGCCTCTAGCTCCTCAATGAGGTGCTCGGCCACCAGCTTTCCGACATGACCTACGCCCGGCAGGCCTTCGATGAGGATGGGTTTCTTGAGGTCGGTCTCCTTAATTCTGCGAACAACGGTCTCTCTCATTCGGCCTCCTGGCGCAATGCCCGTCGATACCTGCCGTAACGGTCCTCGGGAGAGAACCGGGCAGGCCTCGTCTGGCTGGTAACAGCGCCGCAGATGGGGCAGTTATCCTTCAGGGTGTACAGGCCACAGCTCCTGCACTTTTTTATTTTAGACCTCATGCCTGCCTGTGGAAGGTTCCTTCGCCGCCCTCTTTCTCGATGGACTTTATCGCGGCCTGGGCCGCCTTTCGAAGCTCGCCCTCGGCCAGCTTGTAATCGGGGGCTGTGACGTGAATCCTGTAGCGGGGCGCGCCGACGTACCTCACGTCCAACGTCACCTCGTCCTCCTTGGTCCGGGCGGCCTTCTTGAGGGCCTTTTTGATCTGCTCGATCCCGTCGGGGGCCGGGCTGATGAGGTCGACGTAACCGGTGATGTCGACGTAGGGGATCTTAACGTTCTCCTGAGAGATGGAGAGAACCTTACTGGCGTCCTCGGGGCTGAGGCCAGCCTCGGCGAGGGCGTCGATCCCGCTGACGGCCGCATCTTCCATGGCCACATAGAGGCTCTCGTACCCCTCGATCAGGGTGCTCGCGACGTCGGCCAGGTGATCCTCCTCGCCCTCGTAGGCCATCTGGAGCCACTTCCAGGCCTTCTGGTCGGCCTTCCAGGCCTGGATCTTCTCCCGCCTCTGGTGCTCGTTGACATCCTTCAGGGATAGGTCGATGTGATGTCTCGAGGGGTCGACGTTGAGAACCTTGCAGACGATCTTCTGGCCTTCTCGAACGTGGTCTCTAATGTACTTTATCCAGCCGCTGGCCACCTCAGATATGTGGATCAGCCCTCTCTTGTTCGTGTACTCGTCCAGGATGACGAAGGCGCCGAAGTCCACCACCTGATCCACGGTGCAGACCACAAGCTCCCCAGGTTCAGGCCAACCCTCTCGCTGCATATCTATCACTCACTCTAACACTTCTAATATCTGGGTCTTGACCTGGGCCTTTCCGCCCCTGGACTCGGCCAGGGTTCTTCCGCAGACCAGGCACTTGACCACCGTGGCGGCGTTGCCGAAGATCACCTGCTCGTTCTCGCAGTCGTTGCACTTAACTTTCAGAAATTTTGACAGATTTAACCCTCCACCAGATCGAACTTTGAAACCTTGAAGCCCTTGCGATTGTGGGCCTTCTTGCACTCGTTGCACCGATATCTGAGGTTCACCCTCTTGGTGGGCTTGTCCCCGCCCGGAACCTTCGAGAACTTCCCAGAGTTTCCTATCCCCTGGGCACGGTGCTTCTGCCTGTCTATGTGGGCCATCGTCGTGGCCCGTCCTCTCCGCACCCTCTCCACCGTATGGGTGGTGTGCTTTTTGCAGAATGGACAGTGAGCTTTAAACTCCTTTGGCATCTTCATGGGATCACACCTGCTTTGCATTCGCGAGCTAAATTTTTATTACACAAATTCTTGGCATGTAAAGCCGGGAGCATAACCAAGTCTCCCCGCTGGAGGGAATAACGCCTCCCGTCAACGCCCGCGAACGTCGGAACACTCTCCATCATGATAACAAGGGCGTATTCCTGGGTCATACCCTTCTTGGGCGTTAAAGCCCTTTCGGTGGTCTCGCGCTTCACCCGGTTCACAGAATCGAGGATCGACTCCCTCCCCTCGGTGAGGGCGGCGAGAGTCTGGCGATATATCTGCTCCTCCTCCGGGGTCATCCCCTTGATGGCCACGTCCCGCGAGGCGGAGCCCGCGCGCTGGACTTTCCTGGTGATCTTCTTGATCCGGAGGTCGAT
>NZ_JBNGCU010000056.1:0-11981 GCF_049974945.1 Methanocrinis sp.
CAAGAGACAGCCATCGGCGTCGTAGGCTCTCGATCCGCGAGGAGGTCCGGCTCCTCTCTCTAATGGGACGGAACCCGGAGCCGCTATCCGGCGAGGAGAGGCTGCTCGCGATCTTTCGACCGTTATGCGAGTAGGCTCGCGTTCTATTAGGGAGTGGTGTGAGCAAGTCGACTTAAACCCAAAGGTTTTTAATGAAATCTGACAGACTGTTTCGAAGCAGAATACTATCTATAGTTGAGCGAGGATTAGAGATTAGGACGCCAGAAGGTGCAATATGTATAAATCCATTAAAATAAATAAATTCAGAGGCTTTCGGGAATTCAACATGGACAGTATGGCAAGGATTAATTTGATAGCTGGGAAAAACAATGTGGGCAAAACCGCCTTTCTTGAAGCAATGTTCCTCCACTGTGGTGCATATAATCCCTCACTTACTTTAGGTCTTGACAAATTCCGAGGATTCGATAAGATTCATATAGAGTTAGGATCAACACAATCGCCATGGGATTCATTATTCAATAATTTTGATAAATATAGTGCAATTGAAATAGAGGGTAAATTTACAGATGGGTCAGTTCGAAAGATCAATTTAAAGGCGGTTCAGCCTTTTGAAGAGTCTCCAGAAAAAGGTCCTATTATTCAATATGGAACCTCAACTTTAGAGAATATTCCATTGGACTCCGAGGACACCGTAGTTTTGAGGTTAGACTACGAAGAAGAATCCGCTGAAAATGAATCCAGAAAGAAGAAATCTGGTTCGAGTTTCATGAGCATAGGCCCTAAGGGTGTTAGCACGCCTATAATAAAGCCGCCGCCATTTCTGACGATCTTCCAACCTGCACGTTATCGTTTTCCCCCTCAAGAAGACGCTAAAAGATTTAGCAATCTTGAGATAATTGGTGAAGAGGATATGCTTCTTGAAGCCCTTAAGATATTTGAACCTGGGCTGAAACACATCTCTGTAGTAGCCTCTGGAGGTGGACCTGTTCTTTATGGTGATATAGGGCTTAGCCAGATGCTACGTCTCGCCTACATGGGAGATGGAATGTCGAAACTTGCTAGCATAGTATTAGCGATTGGTAACGCGAAAGACGGCGTAGTCCTAGTCGATGAAATCGAAAATGGATTTCATCATTCGATGATGCAAAAAGTATGGGCTGCCATTGACAGAGCTGCAAGACGCTCTAACACCCAGGTCTTTGCAACGACACATAGCTTAGAGTGCATTATTGCAGCCCATAAGGCATTCATCGAAGCAGAACGATACGACCTCTTGGTCCATCGGTTGGATAGGATTGATGATACTGTTAAGGATGTTACCTTCAGCAAGTTGGATCTAGATACCGCTTTTGAATTTAAAATGGATGTGAGATGAGATAGTGCCAGGTACGACTATTACTATAAAAACCAAAGAGTCTAGCAGTATTGAACAATCTCATCTTTTGTTAGTTGAGGGCATGGACGACGCTAACTTTTTCGCGGCCCTCCTAAAGGATTTGAACTTAAACGACATAGAAATTTGGCCAATCGGAATTGGAAGGAATTTTAAAGTACGGTTAGGAACTCTTAGAAAGCTTTCAGGATTCGCTAGAGTTAAATCAATTGGCGTAATACGAGACGCTGACGACAATCCTTCTTCAGCATTCGAAAGCGTTTGCCAAGCACTCAAAGATAATGAATTATATGCACCAGATAGTTATGGATGTCGATCAACTGGAACACCCGTCACAAGTATCTTGATATTGCCAGATGGTATGAGTAGCAAAGGGATGCTGGAATCTCTTTGTTTAAGGGCTATTAAAGACGATCCAGTAATGTCATGCATCGATGGATATTTTGATTGCATATATAGATGTGGCATAGATCAGAGAGAAGTGGTTAAAGACAAAGCAAAAATACATGTCTACCTTGCATCACAGAATGAACCTGATAAGAGGCTAGGGGAATCAGCACAGGCGAATTATTGGAAAGGCAAATTTTACAATGAGGTTTTCGATAATGTTAAAAGATTTTTATTTGAGATAGGAAATACATAAAGAGTAGACACAGCATATGACGACGTTGTATATCTTCAAAAAATAAATAGGATATTGGACCGAAACCTTACTTAATCAACGTCCTTACCCCATCTTCTCCCTCACCGGCTCCAAAATCGCGTTGAGATGCTCGACGGCGCTCTTCTTGAGGTCGAGGGGGTGCATCTTCCCGACCAGGAAGTCCATCTCCAGGGCCTCGTACTTATCGTAGGTCACATTGCCTCCGAACTTCTCGGGCCGGCTTATGGTGACGCTCCCCAGGCGGGGGAGGATGTGATACTTGAACAGCTCGGTGACCGGGTTTCCTTCGATATCCTTTGCCGGGCAGTAGGCGGACATGATCTTCTTGTCCAGGTCCTCGGCGGAATCGTCGATCGAGATGTAGTTGCCCTTGGAGGAGGACATCTTCCCGCCGTTGAGGCCGGAGATGATTGGAGTGTGCAGACATACCGGCGGCTGGAGCCCGAGCTTCGGCATCTCTTCTCTTGCCAGCATGTGGATCTTCCTCTGGTCGATCCCGCCCACGGCCAGGTCGACGTTGAGGGCCGCGATGTCCACCGCCTGCATCAGGGGGTAGATCATCTGGGATACGTGAGGGTTGTCCATATTCCGCCCCACCTCGTCCATCGACCGGCGGGCCCGGTTGAGGGTGGTGCTCCTCGCCATCTTCAGGACGTTCTTCACGTACTCAGGCTCGAGCTGGTAGTCGGTCCCGTAGACGAACTCGGTCTTCTCCGGGTCCAGGCCCAGGGCGATGAAGCAGTCCCGATTGTAGTCGGCCGTCGCCCTCACCTCTTCCAGGGTCCCTTTCTCGTTCAGGTAGGCGTGGAGGTCCGCCAGGAGGACGACGACCGCAAACCCGGCAGCCTGAAGGTCGATCAATTTATTTGCGGTGAGCATGTGGCCCATGTGGACCTTGCCGCTAGGCTCGTAGCCGACGTAGGCCCTCGGCTGCTCTTTTCCCTCCATCAACGCCTTGAGCTCGTCCAGCGTGACGATCTCCTCTGCATTCCTGATCACAAGCTCAAGCCTGTCCAACAGATATCACCACCACCCCAGAGGAGAGGGGATGTATAACGCTTTTGGTTCCTTTGGGAAAGGAGGATTTTTTGAGGCGGCGGTGGCGGTGAGGAAGCGAGGATTCGATGGTGGAGAGTTATTTCGAGGGAAGGGTTATTAGGGTCCTCCGCTGAGGAAGTCGTTGTGAAGCAGAAGGGAAAGCGCAAGCCGGAGAAGAAGCCATCAGCCGGAACGGACGCCGACAAGACCAGGGAGAAGACCGTTGGCCTCCTCTTCCTCGCGGTCCTCTTCTCCCTCGTCTTCTGGAACTCCTACTGGTTCCTCTCCAAATTCCTGCTCTTATTCGTCATAGTCTACGTGATCTACGTCGTCTCCAAGTCCCGATCCTGATCCTGCCCAAATTCCGATGGAAAGGGTTATCCGAAGGCACCGCCAATCCTCGTGCCATGTCACGCAGAATGCTGGGCAGATCAGGGCGGATCAGGAGCCGCGAGCAGAACATCATCTTTCTGGTCCTGGCGGTGGTGATCGTAGCCCTCCTCTGGAACTTTATAGGGGTCATCTTCAGGCTCGCCCTCTTCGCCGTCGTCGTATACTTCGTATACCGGCTCCTTCAAAGCTACTTCTGAGACGAAGAAAAACTAGGTAGAGAAATCGTTATAATATCAAAGAACAGATTTTGATACATGACTAGTCAAATTCCAGCTCAGAGCGGAGGGAGCCGGTCCCTCCTGAAAAACATCATCCTCCTGGTCGTCGCCCTGATCGTGGCCGTGATCCTCCTGGACATCATAGGATTTCTTGCGGGGATTTTGATCTTCGCCCTGGTGGTCTACATCGTCTACTTGGTCCTTCGCCACCGCTTCTGAGACGGCTGTAGATCTGCCCGGCCTCGGAGAGGTCGTCTTCGGTGTTGAGGTTGAAGAGGCTGAGAAGCTCCGGGTCGAAGGGGCGGAGAAGCTCCAAGGAGACGTTTTTAACCCACAGCTCTTCCAGTGGCGCCCTGATCCTGCGCTGGCCAGCCTCCAGGGCTTTCTCGCAGGCATGAGCCATAGAGTCGGCCCTGTAGACGGCGTGAAGCGGCTCTACGAGGCCACCCTCCCCCGTCGGTATGGCGGCGTCATATCCATCGGCGAGATCGAAGAGGAGATCCAGGACCTCGGGGTTTAGAAAGGGGAGGTCGCATCCCACCGCCAGAGCGCGCTCACCTTTGGCCTCGACCATCCCGGCCGCAAGCCCCGCCACGGGCCCAAAGCCCTGGACCGAGTCGCAAGCGAGCTTCGCTCCGGGAACGAGATCCCGGAGCCTCGCTTGCTGCTCCTCATCTCTTGCCACCACCACCACCTCATCGACGACCTCGCCCACGATCTCAAAGGTCCGCTCGATCATCGTCGATCCGAAGAACTCAAGAAAAGCCTTCTCTGATCCGATCCTCCTTCCGGCGCCCCCGGCGAGGATCACGCAAGACCGAAGAGTTCCCATCCCCTCTCCTCGCAGTCTTCCCGGAGCGCCGCAAGAAGGACTGCTTCAGGGTTTGAGCAGATCTTTTCGGAGCTGAGAATGGTGAAATCGGGGCTGACCGAGGCGGTCGCCCTCCTCGCCTCCTCAAATAGGGACTTCATCGACGAGAGGTCTGGGGCCTTGCCGACAGCTCCAAGCCGCTGGTATGCGAAGTCTCTTGTGAATCTATTTCCCAGGATGACCAGGGTCGACTTTCCCCTCTTCGAGACCTCGGCCCTCTTCCCCGAGATCTCGACGAGGATGTACCCTCCGGCAACCAGGTAGATTCTCCTTCGCCTCTGGCTCTTGGCGGAAAGCTCCGTCACCTCTCCCACCAGAACCTCGCCGTCGTGTCTCTTCCATACCTTCTCCCGGCCGTCGGCTATGTGGATAACAGATCCAATCTCCTGGGCCCTCTTTTCGAGCTCATCATCGGTCCTGATCTTGCCGCCGTAAAGCTCCTCCTCCAGAGCTTCGGCTCCGCCGAAAAAAGCGATGCTCCTTTTGTCCCCTCCTATCATCGCCCTCTTCTTGCCCGCGAAGGCCACCACCAGAGACAAGTCGAACTCACCATCCATCGGCTTTCATCAGGTTTTCATCTCTCGTTCATTTGCTCTTGCATCTTGGCTGCGGTCGCCGTCTGGCTCATCAGCATGGAGACGGTGAGGGGCCCAACCCCTCCGGGCACGGGGGTCACGGCGGCCGCCACCAACAGGGCCTCATCGAACTCGACGTCGCCGACGGTCTTGCCCTCGACCCTGTTTATCCCCACGTCGAAGACGTAAGCTCCTGGCCTGACCATATCCCCCTTGATCAGGCCGGGGACCCCCGCCGCCACCACCAGAATTTCTGCCTTGCGGGTGTGGGCCGCAAGGTCCCTGGTGAAGACGTGGCAGACGGAGACGGTGGCGTTTCTGTTGAGCATCATCGCCGCGAGAGGCTTTCCGACGACGTTGCTGTGGCCGACGATCACCGCCTCCTTTCCTTTCAGGTCGACTCCGAGCCGCTCGAGGGCCCAGATTATCCCCTTGGGGGTGCAGGGAACCAGCCTCTCCGCCCCGGCCAAAAGGGAGCCCATGTTGAAGGGGTGAAATCCGTCCACGTCCTTTGCGGGGTCGATCGCCGCCATCGCCAGAGCCGGGTCTCGATTGCCGGGGAGGGGGAGCTGGAGGAGGATTCCGTTTACGTCCTCCCTACCGTTCAGGTCCCGGATCGTCTCAATTATTTCGTCGATCCCGGCGTCCTCGGGAAGGTTGACGTTCTCAGACCTGATCCCGACCCGGTCGCAGGCCGAGTGCTTGATCCGGACGTACATCGCGGAGGCCGGGTTCTCGCCGACGATGATCGTCGCCAGGCCCGGCCGCTGGCCCAGAGCTGCGAGCTCCTCGACCCTTACTCTCGTCTCGGCCTCCACCTCCGAGGCCAGGGCCTTCCCGTCTATGATCATTCCAGTTCCGGATAGAGGGGAAACCTCAGACAAAGCTCAGCCACCTCGTCTTTTACCCTGGCGATGACGTTCTCATCATCGATGTTCCGGAGGACGGAAGCGATCATGTTCGCGATCTGGACCATCTCCTCCTCTTTCATCCCTCTGGTGGTGACGGCAGGGGTCCCTATCCTGATCCCGCTGGTGACGAAGGGAGAGGTCGGCTCGAAGGGTATGGTGTTCTTGTTGAGGGTGATCCCCGCTTTCTCCAGGGCAGCCTCGGCGTCCTTTCCTGAGTAGGCCATCTTCAGGAGCTTGACCAGCATCAGGTGGTTGTCCGTCCCGCCGCTGACCAGCTCGAAGCTCTGGTCGAGGAGGGTCTTGGCGATGACGCCTGCGTTCTTGACCACCTGCTCTTGGTAGCGCTTGAACTCGGGGGTCAGTGCCTCCTTGAAGGCGACGGCCTTGGCGGCGATGACGTGCATCAGGGGGCCGCCCTGAACGCCCGGAAAGACCGCCCGATCGATGGCCGGGGCGATCTCCTCTTTGCACATGACGACGCCGCCCCGAGGGCCCCGGAGGGTCTTGTGGGTGGTGGTGGTGACCACGTCGGCGTAGGGGATCGGCGAGGGGTGGACACCTGCAGCCACCAGGCCCGCGATGTGGGCGATGTCGGCCATCAGGTAGGCACCCACCTCGTCGGCCACCTCCCGGAGGGCTTTGAAGTCGATGGTCCGGGGGTATGCGGAGGCGCCGGTGACGATCATCTTGGGGGAGCACTCTCTCGCGATCTTTAGCATCTCGCCGTAGTCGAGCATCTCGGTCTCGCGGTTGACGCCGTAATGGACTATGTCGTAGATCTTGCCCGAGAAGTTGACGGGGCTGCCGTGGGAGAGGTGGCCGCCGTGGTCGAGGGCCATGCCCATGACCGTATCGCCGGGCTTGACTAGGGCGAGGTAGACCGCCATGTTCGCCTGAGAGCCGCTGTGGGGCTGGACGTTGACGTGATCGGCCCCGAATAGCTCCTTACAGCGGTCTTTTGCCAGGTTCTCGGCGACGTCGACGAAGGTGCAACCGCCGTAGTACCGTCTGCCAGGATAGCCCTCTGCATACTTGTTTGTCATCACGTTGTTGTAGGCCTCCATCACCGCGGGGCTGGTGAAGTTCTCGGCGGCGATCAGCTCCAGGCCGTTTCTCTGTCGCTCCAGCTCGTCTTTTATAGCCGAGGCGATCTCGGGATCAGCATCATCCAGGAAGTTCAATTAAATCACCGGTAAACGATCTTCTGGAGAGATTGCTTGGGGGGCAAAATAGGTTATGGTGGTCGGCGGCATTGGTGCTGCGCCGGTGAGGTGGCGGCCAGCCCGAGCCCCGTCCATCACGACAGCCTTTTTAGCCCATAAGGCAAAAACCGGGATCGATGCTCAGACGGGCGAGGATTATAGCCGACTTTCAGTTCGGGCGCGGGAGCGGGCGCGCCCTCTTCGGAGACGATACCACCTTTACGCTCTCGAATACCGGAAGGCTGAGGCACCTTTATCGTAAGGATGAGAGGATAGCGACGGTCCGGGCGAGAGACGGCCTCCTGACCTTGAGCGGCCTCGGCGCACGGCTCCTCTATGACCACCTCCCGGCACCGAGGCAGAGGGTGGTCATCTTAAGCGAGGTGGCGCCCTACGTCGCCCGCGGCGGAACGGCCTTTGCCAAGCACGTCGTCGGGGTCGACCCCGAGATCAGGGCCGGGGAGGAGGTCCTGGTCGTCGACGAGGAGGGGAGCCTCATCGCCACCGGAAAGGCAGTCCTCTCCCCGGAGGAGATGATGGAGATCAATCGGGGCCCAGCGGTGCTGGTGCGGTCTGGCCAGGAGGAGGACTGAGGGATGGGAATTTCATCAGCCCTCAAGATTTTCTGAAGGGAGACATGGCCAGGAGGCTCTCCGCCACCTCCACGATGGTCCTGGCGACGTAATCGACCTCCTGGTCGGTGTTCTCCCTTCCCAGGGTTATCCGCAGCGACCCGTGGGCCTCCTCGGGCCGCAGGCCGATGGCGGTGAGGACGTGGCTTGCCACCGTCTTCTTCGAGGAGCAGGCCGACCCGGTGGAGACTGCTATCCCCTCGGCGTCGAGCCGCAGCAGGAGCGCCTCCCCCTCGATGAAGGAGAAGCCGAGGTTCGCGTTGTTGGGAAGCCTCTTGGTCCGAGAGCCGTTCACCCAGGAGTCCTCGACCCTGGCCAGGACGAACTCGGCGAGCCGGTCCCTCATCCCCGCCATCCGCGCCATATCCTCCTCCAGATTCGCACCCGCGAGCTCCGCCGCCGTCGCCAGGCCCACGATCCCGGGGACGTTCTCGGTTCCCGACCTCAGCCCCCGCTCGTGGCCTCCGCCGTGAATGATCGACTCGATCTCTGTCCCCTCCCGGATGTAGAGGGCGCCGACCCCCTTGGGGCCGTGGAGCTTGTGCGACGACAGGGAGAGCAGATCGACCCCCAGCTCGTCGACCTTCGCCGGGATCTTGCCCACGGTCTGGACGGCGTCGGTATGGAAGGCGATCCCCCGATCGCGGGCGATCGAGCCCGCCTCAGATATGGGCTGGATTGTCCCGATCTCGTTGTTTGCGTGCATCATCGATATCAAGATGGTGTCCTCCCTGATCGCCGACTCCAGGGCCTCGACCTCGACCAGCCCCTCCCGAGTCACCGGCAGATAAGTCACCTCGAAGCCCTGCCCCTCCAGATATCGACAAGGCTCCAGGACCGCGGGGTGCTCGATGGAGGTGGTGATGATGTGACGCCCGCGGTCGCGCTTTGCGAGGGCGACGCCCTTGATGGCCAGGTTGTCCGACTCGGTCCCGCCGCTGGTGAAGTAGACCTCCTCCGCCTCCGCCCCGATCAGCTCCGCGACCTTCTCCCGGGCCTCCTCCAGGGCGGCCCGGGCCTCAAGGCCCGGCTGGTGGAGGCTGGAGGCGTTGCCGAAGATCTCGACGAAGGCGGTCTTCATCGCCTCGACCACCTCCGGGGCCATAGGGGTGGTGGCGGCGTGGTCCATGTAGATCCTCTTCATGAGGAAATCCGAGGAGCCCATAGGGTAAATAGGCGGCGAAGGGAGGGAAGACAGGGGAGGGCGAGGGCGACCAGAGGCCGGGCGGCGCGATAACCCCGAGGGCCAAAGGCGGGCGACGGATCGGACCTGTGCAAAAACCCACCCGCGGCGGAAAAAGAGGGGCGACCAAAGGGGAAGAGACGACAACTTATAAGTAAACGGCCGCAAGATTACGGAATATGATAGCCTTCAACCCGCTGATAATGGCGGGGATAGTTCTGATAACTGTGGGCATCCTTTACACCTTGGTCTCGGTCCGGGCGGGGATCGTCATGGCGGGCCTGGGGACGGTTGCGGCGGGGGTCTTCCTCTTCACCATCGTCCCGGACGCCCTGAACCCGATAGCCTTCTTCTTCAACGGCCTTCTGGTCCTCTGCGGCCTGTGGATGGTGGAGGTCGGCGCGAGGCGCGAGGCCACCGGGCGATAAGCTTTATATGGGTGGTCAGCGTCCTCGAATCCGCAGCGGGGCCATAGGGTAGCCTGGTATCCCACAGGACTGGGGGTCCTGTAACCGGCGTTCAAATCGCCGTGGCCCCACCATTTTAGGTCTCTTGAAAGTGGTTTTGTCGGGTTTTCTTGCTGCTTAGCATAGTCGTTTGTACTATTATGCTACATAAATTTAATTGCTAAATAAGCGTGCGTTTTGTGGTGCTACACAAAACGTTTAAGAGACTTAAAGATCACTGGGGGTCTTGGTTACTAATTCCATTTATGTATTTGTGGTGGTGGTTCATATATGAGTACAGTAGAGTTTAGTTACCCTGAGTTAGATCAAAACTACGCGGATAAATATTTATATACATTAGTAAAATATATACGAACTAAAATGGATGACGAAACGGTTGATATATTAGAAGAGTCAGATTGCAACGTAATTACTTCAACAACATATTCAGGCATTAGATGGAACGCTTGTAGTATGAAGGTTCATTTTCGCGTTCCGTTAGATAAATACGATCATCTTGATAATACAAGAAAAAAATCTTTAAAGAAATATTGTAATGACATCGTGGATCCCACCGATGGCTATGACGTTGTAGATGTAGAAATTATTCCTAAAGTTGGAGAGGATGCAGGAGGCAAATTAAAACGAGAGATAATACATATCCAAGAAAGTATAGAGAGAACTCTATCACGTAATATTTTGCCACAAGAAGTCCTAAACAAAGGAAGTGAAATGTCCTTTGTATATCTCTATTTGTATTGTGTTGAAAACTCTCTACGACTGCTTATCGAGGATGTAGGACTAGAAAATTACGGAGATGATTATTTTAATCGATTACACATAAATAATGACATAATAAAGAAAATAGAAACTAGAAAGAAATACGAATCTTCAGATGGGTGGATATGCATAAGGGGCACTTCTGATATTTTTTACACAGATTTTCCAGAATTGGGTACCATAATCGAAAATAATTGGGACATATTTAAAAGTTACTTTCCATCAATACCCTGGATAAAACAAAAAATCATTGATTTAACATCCATTAGAAATCTAGTAGCCCATAACAGTTACGTTGGATCAGATGAACAACGTATGCTAAGTTCTTATTATCCAATTATTTTAAGACAATTAGGAAGGCAGGAAAGAAAACTTGCCGGCAAATAATCTGTGACCTTGAAGGCTGTGACCTTGAACCTCCATTTCCAATCTTTTATCCGGCATTTCGCATTAACGGTTTGAACGCTCACTAATTTTCCTGCTATCGATTTTTTGAGAATCGATATCATTCGACGCATTATTAAGGTCGGATCAGGCTAGCGCCATAAAGACTTAGAATATAATGGGCGCTTTTTTATAAGAAACTGGATTGTTAATGCGGTGTTAACATATTCAAATAAAATTATTATTTACAATAATTGAGTATTTGATTTGATTTTCTGCACAACATGCTGAGCTAAAAATTCTTAATTTTTCACAGCCTACCTGCGGAATGCCGGTTTTATCATCCTCACGTGATAAGCCTTTGCCTCATAGCCGTATTGGTTTAGAGAGGATCGGGCTAGCTTTCGATCGACTAAAGTTTCCCTGAATCGTTCCCATGGGTCATCGGTTAAGGAGTTTAAGCTACACGATCTCGCCATTTTTCACACGAATTATGCGCCATCTAGATTTGATCCGATTTCAGGACCGACTTGCTGTAGCCTCCTTGACCAAGCCAATCTCACCGAACTTGCTACCGAGATCGCTGCCTCATCGCGATTCTTCTCTTAACCGATGACCAATGGAATCGTTCCCAGTCCGCCGAAGAAGGCCGATCAGTTCCCGCAAAGGTCAGATATCGCTTGACATTTCCGAGATAGCCGTCTATGGTGCCTTCGCTCCGACCAAGCCCCATCAAGTACCGCTTGAATCTTCGAAGGGCCTGGTCGTTGTCGCCAGACTTTGATATGCTCCAATCCACATTGATTTTCGCCACTTAGACCGCATCCTTAGCAGCGAAGAAAACCTAGTTCTGCTTTCTGCCTAGAGAATATGACAAAAAACAACATCCAGCGCGCCGAAATCGCGAAGCGATTTCAAGCGCGCCTGGGGGTCCTGTAATCGGCGTTCAAATCGCCGTGGCCCCATAATTTACTTCTGTATTATTTGGACATGATGGGGATCAAAACGGTTTTTAAAGTTAATGATAATTAAAAAATTCGATACCATCAAACTCTTGATGGCATCACTTTGTAATTTGCTTACCCGACTCTTGTTTTTGGGATTCGATAGAATCCTCAACTTTGAGCAAGGGTGTATCCTTGATCTCTATGGGAGCTCTGCGATTGGGACTTAACATCCTGGGTGTAAGTTTCAGTAGTTCGGTGATCATATTGGCAAGGATGGCTATTACTAATGCAGCTTCATCCTCGTCGTCGGACTCGTCGTTCTGTCCAGCTTCATCCTCGTCGTC
>NZ_JBNGCU010000057.1:0-5409 GCF_049974945.1 Methanocrinis sp.
TGTGCGCCCAGCCCTGCAGAAAGCCCTACCGCCTCCTGAAGAGCCGGGAGCGGGACGCCTACGGCAGGCCCTTCGCGACCGAAGAGGTGCCCCTCGCTGGGCGCTATCTCCTCTCCACCAGGGACCTGGCCGTCTACCGCCACCTCGACGATCTGGTGAGGGCTCCCATCGCGGCTCTGAAGATCGAGGGGAGGATGAGGTCGCCCGATTATGTGAGGGTCGTCGTCTCCATCTACAGGAGGGCTCTCGACGCCATCGCGGAGGGCGGGTGGACCCCGTCTTTGGAGGACGAGAGGGATCTGGCCCTCGCCTTCAACCGGGAGTTCACCCCCGGTCGCCTCGGCGGCGCTGAGCGGGGAGATCTGGTGTGCCCGGAGCGGCCCGACAACCGGGGCCTTCGGATCGGAGAGGTCGTCTCCTGGGAGGGACGTCGGAAGACGGCCGCCGTCAGGATCGAAGGCGACCTCGTCCCGGGGGTGGGGGACGGCCTGGTCATATTCTCGGGGAAGAAGGAGCTGGGGCTTGTGATCAAATCCTCCGTCGACGTTGAAGACGGCCTGATCCGACTCTATCTTTCCGAGCCGGTAAAGACAGGGGCAGAGGTCTTTCTCACCCGGAGGGCCGGGCTCGGCGAAGGTCGAGGATGGACCCGGCCGGAGATCCCCATCGACCTCTTGGTCCGATGGGAAGATGGAAGGCCCGCGCTGGAGGGAAATGTCTTCCTCCCCGGCGGAGAAGTGGTGAGATCCGGCTTGGAGGCCGACTTCTCGATGGAGCCGGCCGTCAAGCAGCCCCTCTCCGAGGGCCAGATCGAGGCCCAGCTCCGAAAGACCGGAGGCACCCCATTTTTCATCAGGAGGGTCGAGATGGACTACCCGGGAGGCCTCTTTGCGCCTCTGGGGGAGATCAATAGGCTGAGGCGTGATTTTCTGGAGGGGGTCGCAAGGGAGGTCGCCGCCTACTTCAGGCCGTCCGATGATGAGGTGGGCGAGGCGAGAAAGAGGCTGGAGAGGCTTTTTGAGAGGAGAAGGGCCGCGCCCCTAAGATCGGCTTCGGCCAAATCGAAGCCCACCCTCTCGGTCTACGCGAGCACCCTCGAGATCGTCTCCGGGGCGTCGGAGGGCGGATGCAGCAGAGTCTACTTCGAGCCGGTCATCGGCATCGCCGATGGCAGGAGGTGCAGACCAGGGAAGACCGGCTCCGGCGAGCTCCTCTCGACGATCCGCCTCGCAAGAGAGATCTGCGAGGGCGGGGACGCCGACCTCGTCTGGAAGTGGCCGAGGATAGCTAGGCGCAGTTTTCTCGACTTTGCGATCCCGCTGCTGGAGAGGGCCGAGGTGGACGAGGTGATGGTGGAGGGGGTGGGACTCGCAGAGATGGTAAAGGCCATGGCACCAGAGATGAGGGTCTCGGGATCTCTTGGGCTCAACGTCTGGAACAGTTTGACCATGGAGATGCTGGCGTCCTCATTTCAGAGGCTGACCCTATCCCTGGAGCTCTCGGTCCGGGAGATGGAGGAGCTTGCGGCTCGGTCTCGGTCGGTCCCAAACCGCCCCGACCTCGAGGTTCTGGTCCAGGGGAGCGTCGAGGCGATGGTGGCCGAAGACTGCCTCCTATCATCGGCCCTGGGGTGCGGGCCTGTCGAAGGGGCCGGGGAGGCCTTCTGGGGGATCGAGGATAAGACGGGCCGGATCTTCCCCGTCCGGAGGGACGGCGAGGGCAGGACTCACATCTATAACGCCGTCGAGCTCTCCCTGATCGACGAGGTGCCGAAGATCGCCGATCTGGGCGTCGGATCGATCGCCATCGACGCCCGGGGCAGAACGGCCGGCTACGCCCGGAAGATGGCGGAGATCTACAACGAGGCCCTGGCGGGCGAAGAGCTCGAAAGGCTCAAGAGAGAGGCCAGAGAGATCTCCCTGGGCGGCATCACCAAAGGCGCCTTCCTCCGAGGTAGGAATGAATGAGGCCGACTTCGGCGAAGAGATGGGAGAGGATTTGACGAAAGAGCAGAAGAGGTGTTTACGATGGCGGAATCCTTTATCAAAGGTCGGCACGAGGCGCTCCGTCCCGACCACCGGAGCGGCACGTGCTGCGTCTGCGGCCACCTTCTTTCAAACCACCTCAAGGACGGGGACGGCTGGAGATGCAACGAGCGCGGTCTCGACGGGAGGCAATGCGAGTGCTTCCTCAGGCCGATCCTGACCGGGACGGAGCGGGAGAAGGAGTTCTACGACCTGGGCTGGAGGATGAACGCCTCGGAGCGGGAGATATGGGAGTTCAAGAAGAGGTTTCGCGACTCCTACAGAAGATGGTAGCCATCTCGAAAAAGGATGAGGATCCTAAGACTGATAGGGCCCTCTCTCGACGGAACTGCCGAAGATCGCGTCGTACTCCTCATCGCTCAGGATCTGGGGAGTATAATCGATCCCGCGCCGCTCCAGGTTGTTTGCAAAGGCCCGCAGGTGGTTTCTCGACCCCCTCATCAGAGCCTCGTATACCATCTTTATGTCCTCGTTGTCGGTCTCGGCGAGCCTGTCCAATAGGTCCTGGATGTCAGTCTCCTCGATGACCGCTCCCGCCCGGAGGGCCTCCTCCACCGACGAGCTGCCCTCTTCCACCAGGTCGTGGTAGAGGACCTGAAGGTGGGGGTCTGCGAACTCTCCGGCCTCCAGGATGTTGTCGTCAAGTTCGTACTTGTCCATGAGCACCTTCACCGAGTCCATGTGGGTCTCCTCGGCTCGGGCGATGTTATCGAAGACAGGAAGGGTGTACAGGTCATCGAAGGCCCAGTAGGCGTCCCTGGCCAGCTTCTCCTCCTCCCTCATAAAGAGGATCCCCTCGATCTCGCTCTCGTTGAGGTCGGCCTTCGGCATCGCGGCGACGGCATCCCGGATGGAGACTACGTCCAGGAAGGTGGCGCTGTTCTCATCCAGAAGGGCGCCCCGGTCGGCGGGCGGCATAGCAGAAGCGGCGCCTATCAGCGCCAAGGCGATGAGACCCACCGCCAAAAATCTCTCTTTCATGATGAGATATTAGGTTGAAATATTGTATATAAGTTGTCCCCGGCCCCGCCAAAACTGCCGTCCCCATCCCCGCTCTGGCCTGAGCTTTAGCCCTGGGGCGGATCAGAGGAGACCCCGAGAGATCAGATGGGTCAGAAGGGCATTATCCCATCGTAGATCTCGGCCCCGAAATCCAGGGCCAGCTCGACAGAGACCAGGTCCTTCATCAGGAATACCCGCTCGTTCTGTGTCTCGGCGTATTCGATGGAGTTCTTCAGGACCGAAGCGTACTTGCTGGACTTCTCCAGGCTGACGACGTAGCCCGCTGGGTCCTCGACCAGATGTATCTCGAAACCCCGGGCTCTCAGCTTCTCGGTGGCCTCGTCCCTCTCGTGCTCGGTGAGAAACTCGAAGCGGTAGTTATCGCGGCTGTAATGGTCGGCCAGGAGTTTGAAGGTCTCCTTCTCCCCGAAGAAGTGCTTGAAGGCCCAGATCCTGCCCACCCGAAAGACGTTGATCTTCGCCCGCCGCTCCGTGACCTCAAAAGTGCTGGGTCTCATGCTTCAATCTGTGGGGGCGGCCCATAAAAAAGAGACGGCTCCGGCGATAGAGAGGCCGGATAGAGCAGACGGGAGCGAAGAGCCTTTATCATCTGGCCAACGCTCACCTCTCCATCGCCCTCCGCCTTAAATCCGCAGGCATCTTCTCGATGGCGTACCGCAGGGCTGTCCGGGGCATAGAGGCCTTATTCTTCATGACGTACTCGAAGACCTCCTGCTGGTGCTTCTTGCTCGCCTCCTTCAGCATCCAGCCGTACCCCTTCTGGACCAGGTCGTCTCTGTCCGAAAGGAGCAGGTCGGATATCTCGAAGACGTCATCAAGAAGGTCGCCCTTCCGGGCCGGGTGTATGAGGGTCACCGCCGCCGCCCGCCGCAGCCATCGGTTCTCTGATCCCGTCCAGCCCTTGAGATTCTCCAGGTGCTCCGGGTACATCTCGATGAAGGTGCCGAGGGCGTGGTTTGCCAGGGTGTCGCACTTCGCCCAGTTGTTGACGTATTGGGTGATCCACCTCTCGAAGATGAAGAAGTCGGAGGGCTCGTATCGCCTCCTGATCGAATAGACCCACTCGAAGGCGACGGCCGCCTCCTCGAAGTAGTCGGACTTTAACAGCTCCTCAGAGAGGGAGAAGATCTCCCCCTTCTCCAGGAACTTGATCTCTCGAAAATGCCTCTTTGCGATCTCCCTGACCACGGACGCCCTGACGCCGTGGAGCAGCGCCCCCTCTTTGAAGAACCTCTGGCCGCTCTCCCTCGTCCTCTCATCCGCCTTCTCCTCAAGCTCTCTTCTCAAGGCAGCGATCACATCGCCCTTCATCTTCTCACCAGATCCCGCCCCTCCGCCAGAACCGGAGGATGATTTGAGTTTAGTCCTCTCCTGCCCTCTTGTAAAAGACCCTCTTCGCCTTCCCGTCCTGGCGGGGCAGGCCGCCGAGGGGGTAGACGTCCCCCTTGGGGCTGAATCCGAGGGCCTCCTTCAGCGCCTTCTCCACGACGTAGCCGGTAATTCCGGCCTCGGCCTCGACGTTGATCCTGACGTCTCTCACCCCGTCCGTCTCCTCGATTATTATCTGGTAGTTCGACCCGACCCCGGGGATCTGCATCAATGCCTGCTCCACCTGCCGGGGGAAGAAGTTCACCCCCTTTATGATCAGCATATCGTCGATCCTCCCGGTGATGGGGGCGATCTTGACGTGGGTTCTGCCGCAGTCGCAGGGGTCGCGGCTGACGACACGCGTCAGGTCTGCGGTCCTGAACCTGATCACGGGCAGGGCCTCTCGCGTCAGGGCGGTCACCACCAGCTCTCCGGTCTCGCCGTCCTCGACGGGCTCTTTCGTCTCGGGGTCGATCACCTCGACGATGTAGTGGTCCTCCCAGACGTGGAGGCCGTCGTGGGCTTTGCAATCCATCCCCAGGGTCCCGACGCCGCCGGATTCGGTCATCCCGTAGATGTCGAAGGCCTCGATCCCCAGCCCTGCGGAGATCTTCTTTTTCATGGAGTCGGAAAAGACCTCGGCCCCGAAGATCCCCATCTCCAGGCTCGGCAGAGACTCGTTCATCTCCTCCATCACCTCCATCAGGCGGATGCCGTAGCTGACGACGCCGGTGATCACCCGGGTTCCGAAGTCTTTGGCCAGCCTGATCTGGCGGGCGGTGTTCCCCGGCCCCGCCGGGATGACGAAGAGGCCCGCGGCCCGAGCCCCGTGGTACATCCCGAAGCCGCCGTTGAAGAGGCCGAAGAGGGGCGTGATCTGAGCGGCGTCACCGGGGACCGCTCCCGCCATCCGATAGCAGCGAGCCATGCACTCCGCCCACTGGTTTAGATCTCCGATGGTGTAGGGCATGAC
>NZ_JBNGCU010000057.1:5509-11789 GCF_049974945.1 Methanocrinis sp.
GGGTCTGAAGCTCTCTGATCTTTTCTTGCGATGCCGTCTCCATCCTCTCGTTATGAAAATTCCCCTTCCCTCTCATCTGCCCTTCTCCCCTCATTTTGTATTCCTCCCGATCTCAAAAGCCCTCAGGTTCAGATCTCTGTGCTTCTCCTTCACCGAGGATCTGATCGCCCCCTCCCAGGCCTCGGCGGGGAGGTCGAGCCCCCGAGAGAGGGCTCCCAGAAGGACGATGTTTGCGGCCCTGACATCTCCAAGCTCCACCGCCCTCTCTGCGGCGTCGAAGTAGACGAGCCGCGGAAATGCCCTCCTCAATCGGTCGGCAACATCCTCCGGGTAGACTGCGGCCCCGGAGGATACGGTCACGGGGACGACGGCCTGAGCGCTGACCACGGCCAGGCCGCCGGGGGCGGCATAGTGGGCGTATCGGAGGGCCTCTATCTGCTCCAGGGCGCCGAGGACGTCGGCCGTCCCCTCGGGGACGGTGGGGCTGAACACCTCGGTCCCGTAGCGGACGTGGGCGATCACCGATCCGCCCCGCTGGGCCATCCCGTGGACCTCGTTCGTCTTGACCTGATATCCCGCCAGGATGGCGGCCCGGGCAGCGATCTCGCTCGCCAGAAGGATCCCCTGACCACCGACCCCCACCAGGACTACGCCCTTGGCGTCGCTCCCCACCATCACTTTCCCTCCTGAGATGATATGGCGCCGTGAGGGCAGACCTCCTGGCAGAGGCCGCACCCGCCACAGAGATGGATGTTGACCTCGGGCAGATCGCCGTCGAACTGGATGGCGGGGCACCCGAGGGATAGACACCTTTTGCACCCTTTGCACAGCTCAGGGTCTATTGTCCTCGCGGGGCCGACCCGGCTCCTCTCCCGCAGTGGACACGGGGCGAGGGAGACGATCAGGGACGGCTCCTCGGCCGCCAGCTCCTCGGAGATCGCCCTCTCCGTCGCCTCGAGGTGGTAAGGGTTGACCGTCAATACCCGCTCGACCCCGCAGGCTCTTCCGACGTCCTCAATCGAGATCGCCTTTGTATAATCCCCTCCCAGGGTCAAACCCGTCCCCGGATGGTCCTGATGGCCGGTCATGGCCGTGGTCCTGTTGTCCAAGACGATGATCGTCGATGTCCCCCGGTTGTAGACTATATCGATCAGCCCCGTGATCCCCGAGTGGAAGAAGGTCGAGTCGCCGACGACTCCCACCACCTTCCTCCTATCGCCGGCCTTGTCGAAGCCGTGGGCCATGGAGACCCCAGCTCCCATGCAGAGGATGATGTCCATCCGGTCCAGGGGCTTGAAGGCTGCCAGGCTGTAGCAGCCTATGTCCCCGGAGACGACGACGTCGTGCTTTCCCAGGGCGTAAAAGACCCCCCGGTGGGGGCAGCCGGGGCAGAGGACCGGCGGCCTTGCGGGAAGGCCTTCCGCAAACCTCTGATCCGGCGTCTTCGGCTCCTGCCCCTCCATCCGGGCCCTTGATGCGAGGAGGCGGGATACGGATAGCTCCCCCACCCCGGGGACGAACTCTCGGCCCTGGCAGTCGATCCCGAGGGACCTTATGTGTTCTTCGAGAAAGTCGTCCAGCTCCTCGACCACCAGGAGCCGGTCGACGCCCTCGGCGAACTCCCGGATGAGGCCGTCGGGGGAGGGGTAGGAGAGGCCGAGCTTCAGGACCGAGGCCTGTGGCCAGACCTCCCGGACGTACTGGTAGGCGATGGAGGAGGTGACTATCCCCAGGGATCGATCCTGAAGCTCGGTCCTGTTCGCCACCGAATTTTCTGCCTCCCGGGCCAGGAGGCCGAGCCGTCCTGCCACCTTCTCTTTCATCACCCTCCCCCAGACCGGTATGGGGACAAAGCGGGGCGGGTTCTTCTCGAGCCCGATCTCTCTATCAATCTCTTTTCGGTCACCCAGATCCACCAGGCTCCTCGAATGGCTCACCCTGGTCGTCGACCTGAGGATCACCGGGGTCTGATACCTCTCCGAGACCTCCATCGCCAGCTTGAAGAAGTCCTTCGCCTCCTGGCTGTCGGCCGGCTCGAAGACGGGGATTTTGGCAAACCGGGCGTAATGGCGGGTGTCCTGCTCGTTCTGGGACGAGTGCATCCCGGGGTCGTCGGCGACGCAGGCTACAAACCCGCCCTCGACGCCGATGTAGCTGAGGGTCATCAGGGGGTCTGCCGCCACGTTGAGGCCGACGTGCTTCATCGTCACCATCGAGCGGGCACCGGCACAGGAGGCGCCCGCCGCCACCTCGAAGGCCACCTTCTCGTTGGGGGACCATTCGGAATAAATATCTGATCTGTACCGGGCGACGTTCTCTAGAATTTCCGTAGACGGGGTGCCCGGGTAGCCCGTAGCCACCGTCACCCCCGCTTCATACGCCCCGCGAGCGATCGCCTCGTTGCCTGATAATAGCTCTCTCAAAGCCATCCTCCCTGGTCAAAAGAACGTCGACCTTCCGGCGTGAAGTTGAGATCTCCAATAATTGATGTCCCCAGCGCGCCATTGAATCGAACTTTTTCTCTCAGTTGTACAACCTCGTACATCAGTGAGCACGCATCGCCGATCGGGCTTTTGAGTTATAACCTTTCTGGTTATCGAATTTCTGAAGCCCTCGCTACAACAAACTATAAGACGACCCCGGGGCCTATCTCCGACGATGATCTTCCAGATCCTGGACGCAAACTACGTCCGCGACGGCGATGGACTTCCTGTGGTCCAGCTCTTCGGAACCAACCCCGAGGGGAAGCCGACGACGATCAGGGTCTCGGGATTTAGGCCCTACTTCTACGCCCGGGTGGACGAGAGGAGGATGGAAGGGGCGATCGAGGGGATCGGGGGCATGGGTCTGAAGGCCGAGGTGGTGGAGAGGTTTCGGCCCGTCGGCTACCAGGAGAGACCCCAAAAGATGCTGAAGGTCATCGCTCAAGATCCGAAGTCGGTGAGGACCTTCAGGGAGACGGTCCTCAACGTTCCGGGCGTCTTGGAGGTCTACGAGACCGACATTCTCTTCAAGAACCGGTTTCTCATCGACCGGGACCTGGGCGGGATGAGGTGGGCGGAGGTCAGCGAGGACGCGGTCGATGGCCCCGTCTCCTTCACCACCCTCAAGCCAGCCGGAGGAGAGGAGGAGAGATCGAGGGCGAACGCCCCCCTCCGCCATCTGGCCTTCGATATCGAGTGCCTCCCCCTCCACGGGGCGATGCCAAACCCGGAGAACTCGCCGGTGATCATGGTCAGCCTCGGATTTTATCCGCCTTACAGGGGGCATGAGGACCTGGTCCTGGTGGGAAGGGAGGTCGACTGCCCGAGGGGGGACGTCCTCTGCTGCCGGGGCGAGAGGGAGATGCTGGCTCGATTCGTCGAGATCGTCAGAGACTACGATCCCGACGTCATCGCGGGCTACAACTCGAACGAGTTCGACTTTCCCTACCTCGAGGAGAGGACGAAGAGGCTGAACCTCGAGGTCAGGGTGGGACGGGACAAAAGCCCCTGGCGGGTGAGGAAGATCGTGAACCAGACCAGGGTCGAGATCACGGGGAGGATCGTGGTTGACCTCCTCCCCCTGGTGAGGTCGTCGTTCAGCCTCAAGCGCTACACCCTCAGAAACGCGAGCCTGGAGCTTCTGGGGGTCGAGAAGCACGACGTCGAGCCGAAGGAGATGGAGGCGCTCTGGGCGAGCGAGGGCGATGAGTTCGCAAGGCTGGTAAGCTACTCCCGCCGCGACTCGTACTTAGCGCTCCACCTCCTACTCGACCTGAAGCTCCTCGACAAGTACATCGCCCTCGCCCAGACCAGCGGCGCCCTCCTCCAGGACGTCATCGACGGCGGCCAGACCGGGATGGTCGAGAACTTCCTCTTCCGGAAGTTCCGGGAGAGGAGACGGGTCATACCCCCAAAACCCGACGCCGACCTCTCTTCGACCAGGGCGGCCCAGAGCTTCGAGCTGAAGGGGGGCGCGGTCCTCGATCCGCAGAAGGGGCTGGTGGAGGACGTGGTGATCCTCGACTACCGGTCCCTATACCCCTCGATAATGATGGCCCACAACCTCTGCTATACGACGGTCGTCACCGACGAGCGGCCCCCCTCAGATGGGACGGTCAGGTCCCCCTCGGGCGGCGAGTTCGTCGAGCCCTCAATCTCGCCGGGGATCGTCCCCGGGGTCCTTCACGACCTCCTCGCCCAGAGGACCGATATCAAGCGCCGGATGAAGACCGCAAGCGACGAGGAGAGGACCCTCCTGGACGCCCAGCAGTACGCCCTCAAGATCCTCCTCAACTCATTTTACGGCTATTCGGGCTACGCCCGGGCTAGGCTCTACAGCCTGCCCCTGGCCAACGCCGTCACCAGCTTCGGCAGATCCAACATCCTGAACACGAAGGGGATGGTGGAGGAGATCGGCTCGATATACGTCAAGGATGGCGAGGCCCTACTCCCGGATGAGATGGTAGAGGTTGCAGGCGACTCGTTTCCCGCTGCCGGAGCCGAAAAGGTCAAGAGGTTCGACCTCGCGGTCGTCTACGGCGACACCGACAGCGTCTTCATAAGGCTCAAGCCCCACGGCGAGCGGGGAGCCAAGCCGAGCCTGCAGGAGGCGGAGCTGGTGGGTGGAAAGATCGCAAGAACGGTCACCTCGCGCCTCCCGCCGCCGATGGAGCTGGTCTTCGAGGCCTTCGCCCGTCGGGGCCTTTTTTTGGTCAAGAAGAGGTATGCCCTCTGGGTCTTCGAGAAGGTCGGCGAGGAGTGGCGCGATAAGATAAAGGTTCGCGGTATGGAGACGGTGAGAAGGGACTGGTGCGAGCTGACCAGCAAGACCCTGAACCGGTGTCTGGAGCTGGTCCTGCAGGAGGGGAAGGTCGACGAGGCGGTGGTGCTGGCAAAGTCTGCGATCGACCGCCTCCAGAAGCTCGACCTGCAGGAGGACCCCGAGATCCTCGACGACCTGATCCTCACCAGGAGGTACACCAAGAGCGCCTCCTCCTACAAGAACAAGCAGCCTCACGTCCAGCTGGCCGAGAAGATGAGGGCGAGGGGCGGCCCCGTCCCCTCGGTGGGCGACCGGGTCCCCTTCGTCATCGTCCGGGGCAGGGGGCTCTTCGTCGACCGGGCCGAGGACCCCTCCTACGTCCTCAAAAGCGACCTTTTGATCGATACCGACTACTACATCAATAAGCAGATCCTGCCGCCGCTCCTCCGCCTCCTCTCCCCCTTCGGCGTCTCAAGAGAGCAGCTCGTCTGCTGCCCCGAGCAGCAGAGGCTCTTCGACCTGGAGCCGATCCGGGCCGGGAGCGCGAAGGGGAGGTCCCCCTCCCCGCCGCCGGCCGGTGCCCCCGGGGAGGGCTCGGATCAAAAGTCCCTCTTCGACTTCTAGCCGTTGATCTTCTTGAGGAGCCAGGCCATGTTCGAGCCCAGGACTCTCATCGTCTCCAGCCCCTCCTTGTCCTCCAAAACGTCCCCCTTCGCCCACCCCATCCCCAGGTTCCAGTAGCTCGATCCGGGGACGATCATCTGGCTGATGAGGAAGAAGTGGTTGATCGAGTCGAAGGCGTGGATCGCCCCCGCCCTGCGGACGGCGACCACCGCCGCCCCCCCCTTCCGCCTGAAGAGATCATCGTTGGCCCGGGCGACGAATCCGGCCCGGTCGATGAGGGCCTTCATCTCCGCCGAGACGTCGGCGAAGTAGGTGGGCGAGGCCAGAATGATCCCGTCGGCCTCGATCATCTTCTCTATGCAGTCGTTGACTATGTCGTCGTCGACGGTGCACCGCAGGTCTTTCTTCTCGATGCAGCCCCTGCAGGCGGTGCACCCCCGGATCCTCTCGCCCGCGAGCTGCACCATCTCGGTCTCGATCCCCTCCCTCTCCAGCTCTTCAGCCACCCTTCTCGCGAGGATGGCAGTATTCCCATCCTTTCGGGCGCTCCCGTTGAAGGCCACGACTCTCATATCCATCTCCTCATGATTCTACTCTCCTCACGGATTTGGTCAAGCTTTAATATTTCGGGGTTTTTCCTTTTTCCTTTTCCGTTTCCCCTATTCTCCTTCACCGGCCGACTTCATCAACTTCGTAACCGGGTATATTGGCCCTTGAAGTCGGGCGAAGAGAAGTTGAGCGGGGAGAGGCCGGTGTCCCCGGAGGCGAAGGGAGAAGGCTCGGCCGGAGGATTAGGTCATCCCGGCCCCTCCTTCCCCTCCTCGGACTCGGAGAACTCGTCCAGCAGGGCCGAGAAGCGGGGGTCGTCCCGGATGAACTCGAAGTCGGGGTCCCGGCGCGCCCAATCCGC
>NZ_JBNGCU010000058.1:0-11683 GCF_049974945.1 Methanocrinis sp.
CTTGAAAATCCGGCAATCCAAGGCACCCACCTGTGAATGGGCAACGTCTTATTTCTTGAGAATGCTGGATCACTAAAAGATGCTTTCTTCTCATCTATGGGAGAGCCCGCCCCATCAGTAGTGACAGATGATAGCTGAACTTGCGTAGTAGTGGTTCTAGTCATCGTGGCCACCCATATTTTTTTGGATAATTTTATTTTTGACTGTAGATGTTATCATTGATTTTTCCGCTAACCATGCTAGAACAATATTCCTCACAATATCTGCATCGCCTTCACCAAATTCCCCTCTAAAGCATGATATTAAATCCCATTGGCTTTCTGTAAAAGCTACTTGGATTCTCTTACTCTTGCTCATATGTGTCTCCAAAAACACTACAGATATACAAATCAGCTATAAGGATATATACTTTTCCACTCGCTTTTCACAGAATCCAGAAAAAGAAGATCGACGCCCGCTAGGCGATCAGAGCTGTGCGGGGAAGGTCTCTCCGACTTTCGAGCCCCTCGGAGAGATCAGAACAGCGTTTTTTTATCTGAACCGGCACAGGTGGAGCAGATACCTCCGGCAGAGGTCGAGGAAGCCCCCCATATGAGCACCGCCGCAGGCATATAGTGTTGAGCCCATCAAAAAAACCACTGGAGCCAATGGTGCAACCCTCGCACTGCACCGCGGCTCAGGCTCGGCTCTGAGCTCGAATAAATGATGGGTGATCCGTTGAAAGAGAAGAGCACATGGGAAGAGTTCTTTGATGCGCATGCGCCGGTCTACGAGGATAACGTCTCCACCAAGAACACGATTCGAGAGGTGGACTTCCTCATCGAGGAGCTGGCCCTCCCGCCCGCAGGCTCGATCCTCGACGTCGGGTGCGGGACGGGACGCCACTCCATCGAGATCGCTCAGGCAGCGGCTACTCAGTCACCGGGCTGGACCTGTCCCGTGAGATGCTCGGACGGGCCGCGGCGGCGGCTGAGGCGGCCGGGGTCTCCATCGAGCGAGTCCGCGCCGAAGCCGCCCGGTTCTCGCTACCCGAACGGTACGACGGCGCCATCTGCTTCTAGCGAGGGGGCCTTTGGCCTCCTCGGCGCGAAGGACGACCCCATCGGCCAGCCATTGTCGATCCTCTCCAACATCTCCCGATCCCTGAAGCCAGGGGCGAAGGGGCCTCGATCTGGACGAGATCGAGATCATGATCGTGGCCCGCAAAACCGCCGAGCCATCGGCTGCGTGCGGGTGGTTTTGATCATCGGTCTGAGCTCTAGGCCCTCAGGGGCAGTTCACGAAAGGGGACATCTCTTGATCCGGCCCGCCCCTCCTGGTGGAGCGCTTCGACTTTCGCGCCGCCCGAAGAGATCGGGATAGTATTTTGTATCAGGACCGACACAAGAGGAATAGATGACACTTACAGAGGTCCAGAAAGAGAGCAGATCCTTACGTGCCTCCGACTCCTGCGGAGACTTCAGCGAGGAGTTCATAGCCGACGTGCTGGAGGCGAAGAGAGAGGCGGAGCTGGGCCTGGGAAAGCGTTTTGACGAGGTCGAGGACCTGACGGCAGATCTGCTTGAAGACTGAAATCCTCGCGATTTTATGACTTATGCCTCCGCCACAGGGAGAGGTGGAGGAGGAGGTGAGCGGGTCGATCGGGAAGACCGGTCACCTAGCCCCTCTATTTTACGAAGGGATCTTCTCCACCCGTATCGCGCAGGCCTTGTACTCCGGGGTCTTGGCCACCGGATCCAGGGCGGCGTTGGTGAGGAGGTTGGTGAGAACATCCTGGTAGTGAAAGGACATGAAGGCGACGCCGGGAGACGACTTCTCGGTGACCCTCGCCTTCACCCTCACCTCGCCCCGCCGGGACTTTACCAGGACCGTCTCCCCGTCGGTGATCTCCAGCTCCCCGGCGTCGGCGGGGCTGATCTCGATCGTCTCCTCCGGCCAGACCCACATGATCCCTTTGGAGCGGCGGGTCATGGAGCCGCAGTTGTAGTGCTCTCTTCTTCTGCCGGTGGTGAGGATCAATGGGTACTCGGGGTCGGTCACCTCGGCGGGGGGCCTGTGCTCCACGGCGTTGAACTTCCCCAGGCCCCGGCTGAAGCAGCCCACGTGCATCGTCTCCGTCCCCGGATGATCCAGGGAGGGGCAGGGCCACTGGAGGCCCCGGTCTGCCAGCCGCGAGAAGCAGACCCCCCCGAACATGGGCGCAAGCTTCGCGATCTCCTCCATGATCTCCGAGGGATGGCCGTAGGCCATCGGATAGCCCATCTTCTCGGCGATGACGCAGATCGTCTCCCAGTTGGCAAGGCCGGCCAGGGGAGGGATGGCCCGGTTCACCCTCTGAATCCGCCGCTCGCCGTTGGTGAAGGTCCCGTCGCACTCGGCGAAGCTTGCGGCGGGGAGGATCACGTCGGCGTACCTGGTCGTCTCGGTGGGGAATATATCCTGGACCACGAGAAAGTCCAGGGCCGCGAGGGAGGAGCGGACCCGGTTGGTGTCGGGGTCGGTCTGGGCGGGATCCTCCCCCAGGATGTACATCCCTCTGATCCCTCTCCCTCCCTCTCCTTCTCCCTCTCCACTTCCTCCTGCCGCGAGCTGCTCCAGCATCTGGGTGGAGGTGAGGCCGGGCTTCTCGGGGAGCCGGACCCTCCAGGCCTCCTCGAACTTGGCCCTGGCGGCGGGGTCGGCCACCGGCTGGTAGCCGACGTAGCTATTGGGGAGCGCCCCCATGTCGCAGGCCCCCTGGACGTTGTTCTGACCCCGGAGGGGCATTATCCCCGTCGATCGCCGGCCGACGTTTCCCGTCAGCATGGCCAGGTTGCCCAAAGACATCACGTTGGCGGTCCCGGTGACGTGCTCGGTCATCCCCAGGCTGTAGATGATCATCGCCTTCTGGGCCCCGGCGTAGAGCCGGGCCGCCTCAATGATAGCCTCCTCGGGGATTCCCGTTATCTCGGCGGCCCTCTCCGGCGGATAGGTCTCCACCACCTTTCTGAACTCCTCGAAGCCTTCGCTGCGGCTGGCGATGAACTCCCGATCCTCCAGCCCCTCCCGGAGGATGACGTTCATCATCCCGTTGAGGAGGGCGATGTTCGTCCCCGGCCGGAGGTTCAGCCAGACCTCCGCCCGGTCCACCAGCTCGATCTTGCGGGGGTCGGCGACGATGATCTTTTTGCCCTTCTTTGCCGCTGCGATCACCTTCAGCCCCACGATGGGGTGAGCCTCGGTGGTGTTGGATCCGATGATGAAGAGCACATTTGCGTCCTCGATCTGGTCGAAGGAGTTGGTGGCAGCACCGCTTCCGAAGCAGGCGGCAAGGCCGGTCACTGAGGGGGCATGGCAGATCCGGGCGCAGTTGTCGACATTGTTGGTGCCAAAGACGGCCCGGGCGAGCTTCTGGACCAGGTAGTTCTCCTCGTTGGTGCACCTTGATGAGGAGAAGGCCCCCAGGGAGTCAGGGCCGTATTCGTTTTTGATCTCAGAGAACCTCCGCGCGACGAGGTCGAGGGCCTCCTCCCAGCTCGCCTCTTCGAGGCTGCCGTTCCGCCTGATCAGGGGGGTCGTCAGCCGGTCGGGATGGTGGACGATCTCGTCGAGGCCGAAACGACCCTTGACGCAGAGCTGCCCCCGATTCACCGGCCCCTCTCGATCCGGAGAGACGGAGACGATCCTCTCCTCCTCGATCCCCAGCTCCAGCCGGCAGCCCACCCCGCAGTAGGGGCAGACGGTGGAGACCAAGGTATCCGGCTGCACCCATTTCTCCGAGCGGACGGAGAGGGCGCCGGTGGGGCAGGCGTCCACGCACGCGCCGCAGAACTTGCAGTCCGAGTCCTGCAGGGATAAGGGCCCTATCCAGTGCATCCGGTGAAAGTCGGGGTTGCTGAACAGGACTCCCTCCCCCCGGACTTCGTCGCAGATCCGCACGCATCGGCTGCACATGATGCAGAGGTTGTAGTTTCTATCGAAGAAGGGCTCCCTCAAGACCGGCATATCTCTAAAAGAGTGCTGGTATCGAACCCTCTCCAGGCCGATGAACTCCACCGCCGCCTGAAGCTCGCATCTCCCGTCTTGGGGGCAGAACTTGCAGCCCACGGTCACCGGAAACTTCTTCATGCACTCGCGCAGCTCGGTGCATTCGTCCTTCCGCTCGCAAAAGAGGCATGACGTGGGATGATTGGTGAGGGCGAGGATCATCTCCAGGGTGTTTCTTCTCATCTCCTGTAGCTCTTCAGTCCGGGTCTGGACCACCATCCCCTCCTCCGCCAGGGTGTTGCAGGAGGTGGGATAATAATCGAGTCCCTCTACCGAGACGATGCAGAGCTTGCAGGAGCCTGTGGGCTTCAGGTCCGGATGATCGCAGAGCGCCGGCACATAAGAGCCCGCCTTTCGGGCCGCATCGAGAATGGTGGCCCCCGCGGGGACTGTCGCCTCTCGACCATCGATGATAATTCTGATTTCCGACATGTTCCCAACCGCGCCGGAGACTGGTGATGATTAATTGTATTAGAAGGTTACTGTGATCATTCACATGGGGCTTGAAAGATAAGCACTTTTGTTTAGACCAAGAGCGAAGGTCATCTCTCCCGACACCATCTTATCGCCCGACGATCATCCAGCTCCGATGAATCCCGACAAGATCGATGAGATCCTCGCCTTCCACCGGGATCAGAAGGAGAAGATCGACGCCCGCCTCGCCGAATTCCGGCGGATCTGGGCTGGGGGGACAGACTGCGACCTCTTCGCCGAGCTCGCCTTCTGCCTCCTCACCCCCCAGTCCCGAGCGAGGGTCTGCTGGCCCGCCGTCGAGAGGCTCCGGGGTTGCGAACTACTCTTCTGCGGAAGCGCCGGGGAGGTGGTGGTGGAGCTAGGAGGGGTCCGGTTTGCGGAGACGAAGGCGGGGCGGATCGTTGCGGCCCGCCGTCAGTTCACCCGGGACGGCCGCCTCGCGGTCCGGGCCGTCCTGGGGGGCTTCTCCGATCCTCGCGCCGCCCGGGAGTGGCTCGTCGAGAACGTCCTGGGCCTCGGCTACAAGGAGGCGAGCCACTTCCTCCGAAACATCGGCCTCGGCGAGGAGCTCGCCATCCTCGACCGTCACATACTGAAGAATTTAGCCCTATTGGGCGTCATCGATGAGGTGCCGAAGTCCCTCACCAAGAAGAGGTACCTGGAGATCGAACAGAGGATGATCGCCTTATCCGAAAAGACGAAAATCCCCATGGGCCATCTGGACCTCCTTCTCTGGTCCAAGGAGACGGGCGAGATCTTCAAATGAACTCCCCGAGCTTCCTGTTTTCCTTTCCCCTCTCTGTCTCCATCCCGGCGGACCGTTTGGATCGCCTTGATATCCGCCCTCCGAAAGCCCTTTTGCTGTCTTTTGGGGTCAGGTCCTGACTGTTGTAGTAGACCTCCCAGAGGTCGGAGACGCCGGCGTCGTCCTCGCCGTCTCTCCTCTCCATGAGCTGGCCGAGCTCTTCGAGGGCGCGGGTGACCCCGTCGCCCCGGGAGCGGAGAAGGCCGTCCTCGGTCCGGAGGGATGCCCAAGATCTCCATCCGTCTCCGAGGACGATTATGGTTCCAAAAAACCTTCCCCCGAAGAACTCGGCTACCTCAAACCCTATCTCGTGGTGGGGGCTCATCCGGCCGAGGAGGACCTTTCTTCCAAAAGGCTCAAGCCTCACAAACCCCCTCATCCGATGAATCTCCCCCTGGACTGCGTATATCATCCTCCGCATGCGGACGATCTTCGGGTCCGTCGAGGTCTCGATCTCCAGAGGGGTGAGCTTCTTCGCCCGCTCGATCAGCCTATGGTCGCTGTTCCTGTGGGCCGCGAGAAGCCCGACGAAGTTTTCGGGGGTTCTCATCAGATCCACCGGTCCAGGGTCGTGCCGACTTTTCCATCGATCTTGAGGAAGGGCCCCGCCCGGCGGACCACGACGCCCAGGGCCGCGAGGTCCCTCATCCTCTCGATCCTCTTATCCTTTCTGCGGAGGGCGATCCTCCGAGCGCTCTTCGGGCCGATCCCCGGCACCCTGATCAATTCGTCGAAGCTGGCTGAGTTCGGGTCGATCGGCGAGTCGAGGGTGTTTTGGGCTATCGCCACCTTGGGGTCTCGATCTCGGAGAAAGCCGTCGTCGTCGAAGGCCGCTAGGATCTCTTTTTCTTCCAGGCCGTAGACCCGGAGGAGCCAGTCGACCTGGTAGAGGCGGTGCTCCCGCCAGCTCTGCTCCCTCTCCCTATCTTCGAAGACAGTCCCAGGCACCGGGCTGAAGGCGGAGAAGTATACCCTTCTCAATTTCATGACCCCGTACTCGAGGAGGAGCCGCTCGAAGATCTCCCGGTCGCTCTCCTCGGCGGCCCCCACCACCATCTGGGTCGTCTGGCCCGCGGGAAGGTCTACCTTCTCCGAGAGATCCCTCACGTACCTCTGCCTCGCCAGAATGTCCCTCTCGTAATTCTTCGAGGGGCAGAGCTCCGCCAACTGCGACCTCGACGGAGCCTCCAGGTTGACGCTGACCCGATCCGAGTGCTCCATCGCCTCCCTCACGTGCTCCTTCGACGATCCGGGGAGGATCTTCAGGTGGACATAGCCGTCGAAGTGGTGAGACACCCTCAGAAGCCTCACCGTCTCGATCATCTCCTCCATCGTCTCGTCCTCGCCCTTCCCGATCCCCGAGCTCAAGAACAGTCCCTCGATCCGATTCGTTCGATAGAGGCCGACGGTGATCCTCGCCAGCTCCTGGGGCGAGTAGGAGAAGATCCCCGTGCTTTTTTTGCTGCAAGTGGCGTTGAAGCAGTAACCGCAGTCGTAAGGGCAGGCGTTGGTGTAGAGGGTCTTGAAGAGGCTGACACATCTCCCGCTGCCGGTGAAGGTGTGGCAGAGCCCTCCCCTCATGAGATCGCCGATCCCATTGGTCCCCTCAACCCTCCTCTTCGTCGAGCTGGAGGTGCAGAGGTCGTACCTCGTCCCCCTCCCCAGGGCAGAGACCTTGGCAGGGTCGATCTTCTGTCCGGAGGGCGGGCCCACTGAGTCGAACCTGCTCAGGACGGCGAGACGCGCCATCTTCTCCAGCGTGGTCACAGCTTCAGAAACGAATCCCTTCGAGATAGAGGTTTTGGATCTGCGGCGCGAAAGTATTCTGGTGATGGATATCTGGTGATGGATATCTGGTGATGGATATCTGGTGATGGATATTTGATCCGAACCCGATCGCGTCACGCCTCCGAAAGATTCTTGCTCGGCTGTAGATCAGTCAAAAATGGGTACAATAAGGTGTTGCACTACCAGTTCAACTCTGTAGTCCCGAACCGAAAAGAGGATCTATTCCAAAAAGGCCTCACTTAAAGGTCGGAGCATCAACGGAGTGGTTTTGATTATGGCGATAATTTCGGGAAGAGAGCTCGGAGAGATCCTGGAGCGAGGCGTCGTCCGGGAGATGATCGACCCCGAGGTCCAGGTCCAGATCTGCGGCGTCGACCTCAGCCTCAGATCCGTGGAGCGGTTCGTGACGCCGGGAGCGATCGACTACGACAACAAGGAGCGGCAGGTCTCGAAGACCGAGGAGATGCTTTTCGACGATGCGGGGTGGGTCAGCCTGGAGACGGGGTGCTACCTGGTGACCTTCAACGAGACGGTCAGCATACCCAAGGCCCTGACCGCCCTGGCCAGGCCGAGGTCGAGCCTTCTTCGGAGCGGGGCGACGGTCGAGACCGCCCTCTGGGATCCGGGCTATCAAGGCCGGAGCCAGTCCCTCCTCGTCGTCTTCAACCCTTTGGGGCTGCGGCTGAAGAAGAACGCCCGGCTGATCCAGCTCGCCTTCTACCGCCTTTCCGCCATGGCGGAGAAGGGGTATGACGGAGCTTACCAGAACGAGAACCTCTGATCTGATCCCTCCCGCTCAATCGGCCGAAAGGCGGCGGGAGAGGGGCCGGAGATCGGAGTCCAGCTCGTAGACGACGGGGGCGCCGGTGGGGATCTCGACCTCGGATATCTCATGGTCTGAGATCCCCTCGATCTCCTTGGTCAGGGCGCGGAGGGTGTTGCCGTGGGAGACGACGATAACCCTCCGCCCAGACCTGACCTGGGGGGCGATCCTCTCCTTCCAGAAGGGGACCAGCCGGGCGGTGACGTCCGCCAGGGACTCGGCGCGGGGGAGCCGATCCCGCGGAAGGCCAGTGTACCGCCGGTCGAATTGGGGGCATCTTGGATCCTCGGGATCGAGGAGGGGCGGCGTCTCCCGATAACCCCGCCGCCAGAGATGGACCTGATCCGCTCCGAACTCGGCCTCCACCTCGGCCCGGGTCCGACCCTGCAGCGCCCCGTAGTGCCGCTCGTTCAGCTCCACGGCCTTCGTGACGGGGACCCACTCGAGCTCCATCTCCTCGGAGACGATCCAGAGAGTCCTGATCGCCCTCTTCAAGAGCGAGGTGAAGGCGATATCGAATTCGAGCCCCTCCCGGCGCAGCAGGCGGCCCGCCCTTCTCGCCTCCACCTCGCCCGTGGGCGAGAGGCCGACGTCGGTCCAGCCGGTGAACCTATGCTCCCGGTTGTAGACGGACTGGCCGTGGCGGAGGAGGATGAGGTTGAAGTCGGATCTCATGGAATGGAAAGCCCCGCTTTGTGGGCCGGAAGAGATGGCGTCGGCCCCATTTTGAAGAATCGTAGGCGGGACCAGGAAATACCCTTTGCGATCCGTGCCCGAGATCCGCGAGAAAAAAAATAGATGGTGACCGGGCAGGCCCCTCAGAGCATGGCCCGGGCCGTGGTTATGACGTGGTCGTCTCTGTCCACCACCAGAACCTCTTCTCCGTCCGCGATGTCACGGTCGGCGTCGATCACCTGGCGGCCGAATACCCGGCCGCCCCGTGCGACGAAGGGCACGGCGGCGTCCGATATCACCAGCCTCTTTCTTCTCGGAGTTGCGTTCTCTGGCAAGAGTTATCACCTCTGGAGATACAGGTGGAGCTGATTGGATATGAATTTTTTGGTGAAAAGTGTGATTGGATCTTAAATTGCGGCTTTATTTTCGGGCCGAAACTCCCGGCCCCTCGGCTTCCGCGGTCGCGGGCTCGTCGATCCTCCTTCCGCAGTGGGGGCAGACGGCCGCCACCTCCAGGATCTCGTGAACCCTCCGCTTCGTCCGCGTCATTCAGTTGAAACGTCGAATTTCTCGGATATATACTAATTGGCGTTTTATACTAATTGGCGTTTTTAAATGTCGCCGCCTTCTCTACAGGCCGTTCGATTCGGTTTTTCTCCTATCCGCCCTCCCCCCCATCTGTCATCTTAATATACTCCGGCCTCTTTTTTTGATTATGATCGCATCCTGCATCCAGCTTTCGATCCGGCTCTGCAAACGGAGGGAGAACCTGACCCGAGCCCTGGCCCTGGCCGCTGAGGCCGTCGGAGAGGGGGCGGATGTGCTGGTCTTCCCCGAGCTCTTCCTCACCGGCTTCTGCTACGAAGAGGATCTATCAGACCGTCCCCCCTACCCCTCCCTCGACCCCCTCCGGTCCTTTGTCGAAGAATACGGCTGCATGATGGTGGGGTCAATAGTCGACGGCCGTCTGAACCGGGGCTTCTGCCTCGACGAGTCGGGGATTGGACTTCAGGAGAAGATCCACCCCTTCGGCCCCGAAAAGGATCACTTCGACGGCGGCGGCTCGATATCGCCGATAAAGACCTCCAAGGGGAGGATCGGTCTATCCATCTGCTACGACCTCCGCTTCCCCGAGGTGGCGAGGAAGCTCGCCCTCTCGGGTGCAGACTTTCTGGTCACCATCGCCCAGTTCCCGGCCTCGCGGGGATACCACTGGCAGACCCTCTGCCGGGCGAGGGCGATCGAGAACCAGATTCCCCACCTCGCCTGCAACGCTGCGGGCCCCGAGTTCTGCGGCGGCTCCGCCATCATCGACGCTTGGGGCACGCCCCTTGCGGAGGCAGGATCCGGGGAGAGGGTGATCCTGGCCGAGGTCGACCTCGCCGGGAGAGATCTGATCCGGGAGCAGATCCCGGCCCTGAAAGACCGGCGGCCCGAAATTTACAGATTCCAGAAGGTATGATGATTGATGGCTGAAGCTGGAAGGGCTATCTGAAGGGCGATGGAAAGAAGGCCGAAGACGAAATGACGGATGGATGAGGAAGAGAAGTGGGTGGTACAGATGAAGCCCGAGACGGCGAAGTTCCTCAGATCCCGGTTCAGGGAGTACTATCTGGAGGAGTCCCTGGAGCCGCCGCCCTCGCTAGAAAGGCGGGAGTGGGGTTTCATCCTCTTCGACGACATGCCCAAGTTCGTCATGCGTCGCCACAAGTCCTTCTCGACTCGGTCTGAGCTCGTCGACTACGTGCGAACGCAGGTCCCGGCCCATGCCTACCATTCCGCCGCCCTCTACCAGCGGCCGGGCGCCCCGACCATGCGGGAGAAGGGGTGGCTGGGCGCCGACCTAATCTTCGATCTGGACGCCGACCACCTCCGAAACGCTCCCACCTCTTACAACGAAATGCTCGATCTGGTCAAGGTGGAGACGGAGAAGCTTCTGGACTTCCTCACGGGCGACTTCGGCTTTGCGGGCGAGGAGGTCCGGGTCGTCTTCTCCGGCGGGAGGGGCTACCACATCCACGTCCGGGACCCTCGCATCCTGGACCTCGGGAGCGGCGAGCGGCGCGAGATCGTGGACTACCTGACCGGAAGGGGCCTTGAGGTCACACGGTTCATATCCGAGGGCCAGGCCGAGGGGGACTTCGGCGTCGAGACCGCCGACGTCATCCGCTGCTCTCCCGCAGGCTCCCCGGGATGGGGCAAAAGGGTAAACAGATCGATGATCACCTTCGTCGAGCAGATGCGCGCCCTGGAGGAGAGGAAGGCGGTGAAGATCCTCTCCTCCGTCGACGGGATCGGAAAGCGGAACGCATCAAAATTTCGCCGGAGCCTGATGAGAGACGACGTCCTGGAGCGGATACGGAGGGGTGAGAGCCTCGATCTCTTCCGGGGCAGCTCCAAGTTCTGGAAGCCGCTGATCGAGGAATATCTCGAAGAGGGAGGAGTCCATCTCGGCTTTTCTCGGGACCTGGAGAGCGGCGAGACCGACGAGCCGGTCACCACCGACGTCAAAAGGTTGATAAGGTTCCCCCTCAGCCTCCATGGGGGAACCGGCCTGCGGGTGACGCCCCTCCCCATCGAGGGGCTAGAATCCTTTGACCCCCTCCGCGACGCCGTCGTCTTCAGCGACCGCTCCGTTGAGATATGCCTCCGGGCTGCCTACTCCATCAAGATGCGGGGCGAGAGCTTCGACCTAGCAGAGGGGCCGGCCACCGTACCCTTATATCTGGCCGTCTTCCTGATGGCCCGAGGAGTCGCCGAGCTGGGCAAAGCTTTAGACTGAGAGGGGGCTAGTATCCCTCTCTCCGACCTGGTGTGGAGGTGTACAAATATGAGCGATCTGGATCTGGTGAACCTTTTGCGAAAAGAGCGAAAGGCAGCGGAGCTTTTGCCCCTGGAGCCCGGCTTCTACCAGAAGGTGGGCGAGTACCTGGCGGAGCTGGAGCGAGATCGCAAAGAGGTGAAGGACCCCTACTCGGTCGAGGCCCAGATCGTCGAGGACGAGCTGAAGGCGGCCCGGGGCAGCATTGGGCGGCTGATCGACCTCCGGATCAAGAAGATCACCAGGAAAGTCCAGCGCGCGGGCTCCGCCT
>NZ_JBNGCU010000059.1:0-11637 GCF_049974945.1 Methanocrinis sp.
CTGGAGGTGAAGGAGGCGCTCACCATGCTCGAGAGCGGCCAGGGGCCGAACAGCCTCCGGGAGAAGAGCCTCTCCCTCGCGGGGGTCCTGCTGGAGATCGGATGCACCGCCGGGATGGGCTGTGTAGCCGCCCGGGGCGAGGGTAGGGCGATGGCCGAGAGGATACTCAGCAGCGGCAAGGCCCACCAGAAGATGATGGAGATCGTCGAGGCTCAAGGGGGCGATCCCAACGTCAAGAGCAGCGATATCGAGATCGGCGAGTGCAAGCAGGATATACTGGCCCCGACTAACGGCTACGTCATCTCCTTCGACAACAAGAGGATAGTAGAGATCGCGAGGAACGCCGGTGCCCCCGCCGACAAGAAGGCCGGGGTCCGGATCCACAAGAAGATGGGCCAGGTGGTGAAGAAGGGGGAGCCGCTCTTCACCATATACTCCAGCAAGGACTGGGAGGTCCAGAGGGCCGCCAACGACGCCCTGCGGGAGATGCCGATCGTCGTCGAGGGGATGCTCCTGGAGAGGTATCCGCGGTACTCCCAGATCTAGACGCCCGGAGAAGAACGTTTTATAAGGTCGGTCGGAAGATCTGAGGAACATGAAAGTTGCCGTCATCTATCACGAGGATTTCGGGTCGAAGGGGCATAGTGTCCTCAAGGCCCGGATCAAGCCCTCCTTTGAGGCGTTGGCCAGGTCGGGGCTTCTGGAGGGGGACGACGTCCAGGTATTCGAGCCCGAGCCTGCACCCCTCGAGCTGGTGGAGAGGGCCCACACTCCTGAGCATATGGAGAGCATGAGGACCGAGTCTTACAACCGGCAGTACCACGACGTCGCCCTCCTCTCGGCGGGGAGCGTCCTTCTGGCCTCTGAGATGGTGGCGGGAGGAGAGGCCGAGAACGCCTTCGCCTACACCGGGACCGCGGGCCACCATGCCAGCCCCGGAAGCTGCTGGGGATTCTGCTACTATAACGACGTGGTGATATCGATCATGAGACTCAGAGAGTTGGGCCTTTCGAGGTTTCTGATCGTGGACGTCGACCCCCACTTCGGCGACGGCACGAGAAACTTCTTCGGCGACGATCGAGACGTCTACCACATAAACTTCAACCACCAGCAGAGCTCTAACTTCGACGAGAAGAATAACAACTACGACGTCGGGATCGGTTTCGACGCCGGGGACGATCAGTTTTTGAGCGAGCTTGAGAGGAGCATGGAGATGGCCAAGGGCTTCGACTTCTCGATCTGCTTCGTCGTATTCGGCCACGACTCTCACGCCGACGACTACGGTGGATTCGAGCTCACCTCCGCCGTCTATGCGAAGATGGCGAGGATCATCTTGGAGGCCGCCGGAGGGAAGGGCGTCGTCTTCGTCCTCAGCGGTGGGTCGGTTCCGGAGGTGGCCTCAAAGGCCATCCCCGACGTGATATCGGTCCTGGCGGGGAGGTGATGGGGTTGAAGATGGCCTCGAACTGCTACAGCTGCATACTCGACCGGGCCAAGTTCGAGTGCGACCTCCTCTTCTCCGACGATGCTGAGAAGATGGCGGCGATGGAGGAGCTCCTGGACTTCATGGTCCAGCACAAAGGAATGGTCCCCTCGGTGGTGGGTAACGAAAGAGAAGAGATCATGAAGAGGAGGAGCAAAAACCCCGACCCCTACCGGGAGATGAAGGCCGAGAGCAACCGGGTGGCGACCGCCCTCCTCCCCCTCGCGAGGAAGTTTTACGATGAGTCGGAGGACGAACTCGAGGCCCTGATCAGGATCGCCGCCGCCGCCAACTCCATGGAGTGGGGGGTCAAGGGCCACGACTTCGAGGTAGACTCCTTCGAGGACGTCTTCCTCGAGACCCTGAAGGAGAGGTTCGACGGCGACCTGGAGGAGGCTCGGCGGCGGATAGACCGGTTCGAGAAAATCCTCTACCTCACCGACAACGCCGGCGAGGTAGTCTTCGACCTCTTCGTCATCGAGAAGCTCTTGGAGATGGGAAAGGAGGTCATCATCGCTCCCAAGACCGGACCCATCTTGAACGACGTCACCGCCGACGAGCTGAGGGCCATGACCGACCTTCCCATCGAGCCGACGGGCCCGGTCATCGGCCTCTCCCTGGAGAAGGTGAGGCCCGAGCTTCTCGGCCTCCTCAAAGACGAGGCGTGGCTGGTCATAGCCAAGGGGATGGGCAACTTCGAGACGATGACCGAGTTCGACGACTTTCTGCAGGGCCGGCTCATCTACGTCATGAGGGCCAAGTGCGAGCCGGTCTCCATGAAGTTGGGAGTTCCCCGGGGCTCCCTGGTGGTGAGGGCGGTCTAGGTCTATCTATCCCGTATACTGGCCTATCCGTATCCGGCACGATCGTCCTCCTCGCGTCTTTGGGGCCGTTTTTCCCTTGCCGCCTCACCCTCTTTTTGGTCTCTCCGCAGAGTCCAGGCCAGGATCTCCGCCGGAACGTTCAGCCCCAGAAGGTCGCTCGTGACCCCGATCAGCTGCTCGGCGGCCGCCAGGTCGACGGCCTTCTCGCCGTCGGTCTTCCCCAGGAGGCAGACGCCCCGCATCCCGTAGTAGGGGCAGAGTCCGACCAGGATCCCGTTGAGGCCGCCTACGATCCCGTTCCGGAGGAGGGCGACACCCCCCTCCTCCAGGGCCAAAGCCAGCTCGGCGTCGGTGGCCACTCCAAAGACCCTCTCCTCGGAGCTTCCGACGTAGGCGGCGAGGGTTATCAGGTCCGTTACCTCGTAGGAGGCGAGGGCCTTGAGGATCTCTCCCGCCAGGTTGTACATGTGGGGCGGCTTCAGGGGCTGGGCGTCCCCGCAGAGGACGAGAAGGTCGTCTCTGCCCACCGGGGCCCTCAGCTCAACCTGGAGGGCTCTCGCTATCCCGTCCTCGACGGGGACCTCGGGGGGAAACCCGGTGGAGACCATCAGCTGAAAGGTGACGCAATCCAGGGCGGTGCCGATGTAGTCGGCGGCCACCTTGCCCACGCTTCCGATGCCGGGCATCCCGCCGATGCAGACACACGAACCGAAAATACTCTTTGACATGGTAGGATGGAAGCCGTCTTCAGTGCCCGACTGCCCGCATGATCCAGTTCACAGGCACGAGTTCCTCAGTAGCGTTAGCGCCGATCTCCGCTGGCAAGAGTTCCTTGTTGGTCATATCATAGAAGAAAGAGCGGCCCGCATCGCCACCCCATTCCCATCCTATTTTGACGGCCCCGCGATCGTAGAAGCAGACGTAGAAGTCGCCGTTTATGGGCACTGAGGGAACCTCGATCACAGCAAACCCCGGCATCCCCAAGAAGCTGAAATACGGCAGCTGCGAATCTGTGAACCGATAGAGGAGGTTCAGGTTCTCGTCTCTGATCTCTAGGCATACCATCCGCTCTTCGGGCAGCGTTTCGTTCTCATCATATCCGTCCCAGCCCAGGATCTGGACGGCGTCAAGGGTCCAGCCAGTCCTCGGCGGCGTGAACTTCACAGCTTCTGCAAAGCTCAACAATCCCAGTCCGTATATTCCGCCGAGGTTCACTGTGGTCTCGTTCCCGCTGTCCAGGATCAAGGTCTTCTGGGTGATCTCCTCGGCCAGAGATGGACCCGCCAGAGAGAGGAGCCCAAAGCAGCAGAGGGCTGCTAAGAGTAAGATCTTCTTCAAAGGATCACCATCCTCAATTGGATCGCTGAATATATAGCTGATGCCGCAATTCCGCGAAGTTTCACCTCGTTGCCCGTCAGAATTTCGGAGACGAAAAGGAGATCTACCTGCCCTCCCATCCTCCAACCCATGAGAACCTTCGTAGTGGTAGGTAACCTCGCGACGACCACCCCGGACTTCTCCCTGGAGGACATACCCGGCACCTCGGGACGGATCGATATACTCTGCCGGTGCATCAACTCGGCCTTCGTCCTCTCCCACGGGATCAGGAGGGACGTTCTGGTCTACCTCATCTTCCGGGGCGGCCCTGTTCCCAAGACGGTCCAGCTCCGGGGCCGGGACCTGCGCCACCTCAACCCCGATGAGAGGACGACGGCGGCCCTTCTGAAGAAGGCCCTCGCCCTGGAGGCGGATTCCAGTTGGACCAAATCGACGCCGGGGATCTTCGTCCGGTCCGGCGACCTCGTGGACCTTCCGGTCTACGGCGAGGGGACGACCTACTATTTAAGAGAGGACGGATCTGACTTTCGAGGCCTATCCTCGGCAGGAGACGGAACCTTCGTCCTCGGAGATCACATCGGCCTATCGGAGGAGGACGAGGCCTCCCTGGAGGGGGCGGGGGCGAGGATCGTCTCCGTGGGGCCAAAGAGCCTTCATGCAGACCACTGCATAGTGCTGATAAATAACGAGCTTGATAGAAGAGAGACGGTCAACCCAGAAATATAGATGGGAACGAGACGAAAGAGAGAAGATGACGATACCAAAAAGAGACGCGCCAACATGAGCAGAGATGAGATGGACGATAACGTAGCCGACCTCGCGGAGTTGGCGAGGAGGGTCCTCCGGCTCGGCCCCATCTGCGACAGCTGTCTTGGGCGGCAGTTCGCGATGCTCTCGACGGGCCTGACCAACGCGGAGAGGGGCAGGGCGGTCAAGATCTTTCTGTCGATGGCAGGGTCCCTGGACGAATCGGGACGAGAGATTCTGGAGGAGCTGGCGCCAAGCTCCGAGAGTGCGAGGCTGAAGCTGGGCCTGGCGGGCGAGCCGGAAGCGTGCTCGGTCTGCCTCGGGGAGATGGAGCCGGAGAGGCTGGACTGGTGGGCCAAGGCCGTCGAGAGGGAGATCCGTCACCTCGAGCACGAGACCTTCCTCGTCGGCACCAAGATGAGCGGCCTTCTCGCCGAGAACGAGGAGCTGATCCTGGCGGACGGCGGGTCTCGGCACGCCGAGCCGATGAAGTCGGAGCTGAACCGGGAGGTCGGAAAGAGGATCGCCGAGAGGACGGGAAAGGCGACCAGCTTCGGCTCGCCCGACGTCCTGGCGGTCCTGAACCTCGAAGATGGGCAGGTGAATGTCCAGGTCGCCTCCCTCTACATCCGGGGCAGGTACCGAAAACTGATCCGAGGCTTTCCCCAGACGAGATGGCCCTGCCGCGAATGCGGTGGAAGCGGGTGTGAGAGCTGCAACTACACCGGCAAGAGGTACCCCGAGTCGGTGGACGAGCTGATAAGAGATCCCATCATCGAGGCGACCAGGTGCGAGGACACCGTATTTCACGGCTCGGGGAGGGAGGATATCGATGCTCGGATGCTGGGAACGGGCCGCCCCTTCGTGGCGGAGGCGGTCTCCCCTCGGATCCGGACCGTCGATCTCGCCCTTCTCCAGGAGGAGATCAACCGTCGGGCCGCAGGGAAGGTGGAGGTCATCGACCTCGAATTCACCGAAAAGGCGACGGTCGAGGAGCTGAAGAAGGCCCTCTTCGAGAAGAGCTACTCGATGTTGGTGGAATTCGGAGAAGAGGTATCAGAAGAAAAGCTTAAATCAGTTCTGGACAAACTGGTCGGCTTGGTTGAACAGCGCACGCCAACCCGAGTCTCCCATCGGCGGGCCGACAAGGTCCGCGAAAGGGAGGTCCTCGACCTTCGGCTCGACCAGCTCTCGGGCAAGACCGCCAGGATCACCCTCAGGGGGTCAAGCGGTCTTTATGTAAAAGAGCTGGTCAGCGGAGACGACGGAAGAACAGAGCCGAGCCTTGCGGGCCTCCTGGGGGCCGAGACGAGGGTGGTGGAGCTGGACGTAATAAACGTAGGTGGAGAGGCAGATGCCCAAGTCACACGGAGTACGAAAACGGACTAGAGACAGGCTGAGCAAATCGGTCAGAGCGCGGGGGATCTCCCCCGTGAGCAGGGCGATCCAAGACTTCAACGACGGCGATATGGTTCACATCGTTCTGGACCCGAGCATCCACAGGGGTATGCCAAACCCCAAGTTCCACGGAAAGACCGGCAAGGTCTTGGGCCGGAGGGGCAGGGCTTATTTGCTGGAAGTGAGGGACGGAAACGCCAAAAAGACGGTTATATCCCTCCCGGAACATCTCAAACCCCAGAATTAAGATGATCGTCAAAAATATTTTGAGCGAAGAGCTCATGACCCTCACCGAGGTCAAGGAGGCCCTGGAGGATATAAGGCTCAGGCGGGCCGATGAGCCCGAAGAGCTCGGCTACGAGCTGAGGAGGGCGATCAAACACGCCGATATCTTCTCTGAAGGAACGGCGGCCGAGAGCCGAAAGATGGCCCAGGAGCTATCGGGCCTGGAGAAGATGACCCCGGAGATCGCGACCAAGATCTCCGATATCCGGCCAAAGACCAAGGACGAGATCAGGGCTCTCTACGCAAAAGAGAGGTTCACCCTCACCGACGAGGATCTCGACGCCATCCTCGACGTCGTACTGAGAGGATAAAAATCAATATTGGAGGATAAGCATGGCCTCGGGCAGATCTCCACGTCGCGAAGATGCAGCTTGGGTTCTCGACTACCTGCCCTACGGGCACGTCTCGGACTCTATGGGCAGGTACCAAAAGAGGCCCATCATCCAGGGGGTGGGCGATAGGGACTTTGTGCTGATGGAGATGACTCCGAAAGAGGGCACAGTGCCCGAGATCGGCGTCAAGGTCATGCTGGTCGGCAAAGACCGGCAGGTCATAGATAGGGTCAACCGCAGGATAGGATACGAGGAGCTCACCCCGGGCTCCAGGGTAGAGCTCCCCTACGCCCTCCAGAAGATCGTCCTGGAGAGGGAGGTCTTCTACCTCCGCTTCTTCAACGAGGCCGGCCCCCTGACCACCCGGATGCACGCCCTGGAGCTGCTCCCGGGAATCGGCAAGAAGCTGATGTGGGCGGTCCTGAAGGAGCGGAAGAGTGGGCCCTTCAAGAGCTTTGAGGACCTCTCCGAAAGGGTGAAGGGGATCTACAACCCCGAGAAGCTTCTCGCTAAGAGGATCGAGGACGAGATCGCCGACGACCGGATCAAGTACCGCATCTTTACCGCGGAACCGCGTCGGCGATGAGCGGCCGAACCTGAAGGCCCCGGACTTTCTATCTCGGATCTTTTGAGGTGGCCTCTGTCTTGAAGAAGCTCGGTCAGCATTTTCTCGTCGATCGGAGGATCATTGCGAGGATCGTCGATTACGCATCCATCGACCGGGAGGACAGGGTGCTGGAGATCGGGCCGGGGACCGGAAACCTCACCGAGGCGCTCTCGGAGCGGGCGGGGACGATCTTCGCCATCGAGGTCGACGCGAATCTAGCGACGTCCCTGGAAGGGCGCTTTCAGAACGTATCGGTTTTGAGAGGCGACGCCCTCAGGGTGCCCCTGCCCGACTACAACAAGATCGTATCGAACCTCCCCTACCAGATCTCCTCCAAGATCACTTTCAGGCTCCTGGAGAGGCCCTTCGACCTTGCGGTTCTGATGTACCAGAGGGAGTTTGCGGAGAGGATGGTGGCAAGGCCGGGAACGAAGGAGTTCGGCAGGCTCACCCTCAACGTCGCGCTGCGGGCCGAGGCCGAGATCCTGGAAAGGGTTCCTCGGGGGGCTTTTCGGCCCATGCCTCAGGTCGAGTCGGCGATCGTCCGCCTCCGGCCCCGCGAAAACCGGATTCCCGTCGACGAGAGGGCCTTCGACGACCTCACCCGTGGCCTCTTCTCCATGAGGAGAAAGAAGGTGAAGAGGTCTCTTGCCGCCATGGGAGTTCCCTCCGAGATTCTGTCGCGAATCGACCCCGACCTTCTGGAGAGGAGGCCCCAGGAGCTCTTTCTGGAGGAGGTGGTCGATCTGGCGAGATCGGTCTCTCGGAGGTAGACCTCGCCAGCTTCATCTCAAAGTCCGGCCGGCGGAGGCCTCGATTTTTTATACTCGTCCACCCATCCCGAAAAGGATGATAGCATCTGTTGAGCGCTCTCAGGTCTCGGGCGAAGTGGCGGTTCCGCCCTCCAAGAGCTACACCCATCGGGCGATCGCCATCAGCGCCCTGGGGCCCGGCGGCATGGTGGCTCGGCCGCTCCTCTCCGCCGACACCAGGGCTACAATCAACGCCTCTGAGGCCTTCGGGGCCCAGATCGAGGGGCGGGAGGGGGAGCTTTCGGTGATCGGCGTCGGGGGAGGGCCGAAGACCCCAGAGAACGTCATCGACGTCGAGAACTCGGGAACCACCTTGCGGATCATGGCGGCGGTGGCGGCCCTCACTGACGGTGCCGTCCTCACCGGGGACGCCTCTATCCGGCGGAGGCCCAACGGCCCCCTCCTCAGGTCCCTCCGCGATCTGGGGGCCGAGGCCTTCTCGATAAAGGGAAACGACTGTGCCCCCCTGGTGATCAGGGGGCGGCTCCGGGGCGGGAGGACCGTCCTCGACGGGTCCGTAAGCTCCCAGTTCCTCTCCGCCCTTCTCATCTCCTCTCCCCTGGCCGAAGGGGACACCGAGATCGAGATCGATGGAGAGCTGAAGTCCCGCCCCTACGCTGAGATCACCCTGGAGATGCTGGAGGAGGCGGGGGCCGTAATCGAGACCGATTTTCGCAGATTCTTCGTTGCGGGGGGGCAGAGCTACAATCTGGACGGCTACACCGTTCCCGGAGACTTCACCTCAGCCTCCTACCTCCTGGCGGCGGCGGCGGTGACCGGCTCGCGTCTCACCGTCCGCGGCCTTCGGCCCTCCAAGCAGGGCGACTCGGCGATCGTCGCCATCCTCCGGGAGATGGGGGCGAAGATCTCCTGGGACCAGGTGAAGGGCGACCTCGCGATCGAGGGGCGCGACCTCGAAGGGGTCGAGGTGGACGCAAGCCTCACCCCAGATCTCGTCCCCACCATCGCCGTCCTGGGGGCGGTCGCAAAAGGAAGGACCGTGGTCAAGAACGCAGAGCACGTCCGCCACAAGGAGACCGACCGGCTCCGGGCCATGGCGGTCGAGCTCTCCAAGATGGAGGCGAAGATCGAGGAGAGGCCCGACGGGCTGGTGATCGAGGGCGGGACGCTTTCGGGCGCGAGGGTGAGCGGTCATCATGACCACAGGATCGTCATGGCCCTGACGGTGGCGGGGCTCGTTGCCGGAGATACCAGAATAGATGCTGCAGAGTCCGTCTCCATATCATATCCCGGCTTCTTCGAGGAGATGGCGAGAATCGGCTGCCGGGTTGAGGTTCGCGGAGAAGGGTGAGCTTGAACGCTCCACCCTTCGCCTCCATAAGTCTTATGTATCAGTAGCGAATGTCAGGCTTGGATTATGTTTGCGATTGATTTCGCCCCATCGGCCGCTTGCCGATGCGTGGGCGGCGTCGGACTTCGATCCGGGGCTGCTCCAGAGGGCCCTCGGAAAGGCCGGAGGCCTCAGATTTCTGGAGGAATAATTTGCCAGAAGAGAATGAAGAGCTGAAACATATAGTGCGCATCATGAACACCGACCTCAACGGTCATCAGCCCGTTCAGATGGCGCTCACCGGCATCAAGGGTATGGGCAGGCGGAACGCTCGGCTGCTCACCCAGAAGGCGGAGATCGAACCTACTGAGACGTTAGGCCTGCTCTCGGACGAGGCGATCTCGAGGCTCCGAGATATCGTGGAGTCGGCTCAAGACCATCTTCCGGTCTGGATGAAAAACAGGAGAAAGGACCTGCTCACCGGCGAAGATAGGCACGTGATGGGGACCGATCTGATGCTCACCCAGAGGGAAGAGATGGACATCCTCAGAAAGACCCGGAGCTACAGGGGGATCAGGCACGAGCGCGGTCTGCGCGTTCGAGGCCAGCGGACCCGATCCACCGGTCGAAGGGGAGCTACTGTGGGCGTCAGCAGGAAGAAGAAGTGAGCGAGGCGGGCTTTTATGGGATATCCTGGTAAATGTAGGAAGAGTTACGATACTCCGCGTCACCCCTGGGAAGCCGATCGGATGGCTCAGGAGGTGGAGCTCGTCAAGAATTACGGACTCCGCAACAAGAGAGAGGTCTGGAAGGCTCAGAGCCTGATCAGGAAGTACCGGCGTGTGAGCCGTCAGCTTCTGGCCGCCACCACTCGTGGAGAGACGGGGATTGAGGCTCAGGCGGAGGACGTGCTGGAACACCTCAAGAACTACGGAATGCTCAAGGAAGATGGCGATCTCGACTCCGTTCTCTCCATAAAGGTGGAGGACCTTCTGGAGCGGAGGCTTCAGACCCAGGTCTATCGTCAGGGGCTTGCCAAGACCCTCAGACAGTCTCGGCAGTTCATAACCCACGGCCACATTCAGATCACAGGCCGGAAGGTGACCGTTCCCGGCTATTACGTCAAGCGCGGCGAAGAGATGACCATCGATTACTACCCTGGTTCGCCCATGGCTCAGGAGGCACACCCTGAGAGGGCCACCAGAATACCCAAGGTGGAAGGATAAAAATGGCAGAAGGAAAATGGGGCGTAGCTCACATATACGCCTCCTTCAACAACACCATCATCACCATAACCGACCTCACCGGCGCGGAAACGATCGCGAAGGTATCGGGCGGGATGGTGGTCAAGGCCGCGAGGGACGAGAGCTCGCCCTATACGGCGATGCAGATGGCGGGCCAGATCGCCGAGCAGGCCATGACCAATGGGATCATGGGCGTTCACGTCAGGGTCAGGGCCCCCGGCGGAAATCGGCAGAGGTCTCCGGGACCCGGCGCCCAGGCGGCGATCAGGGCCCTGGCGAGAGCCGGGCTCAAGATCGGCAGGATCGAGGATGTGACCCCGATTCCCCACGACGGCACCAAGCCCTCCGGCGGAAAGAGGGGCAGACGGGTGTGAGCTTTGAAGGTGGAACTGATCGAGCTTGCGGAGGACCGGGCGAGGTTCCTTCTTAGGGACACGACGCCCTCCTTCGCCAACGCCATAAGGAGGGCCTGCCTCGCGGAGGTGCCCTCCCTCGCCATCGATGAGATAAGTATTTATGACAATACGTCGGTCCTCTTCGACGAGCAGCTCTCCCTGAGGCTGGGGCTCGTGCCGATCAAGTCTGACGACCTGGGGCTCTTCACGGTTCCAGAGGAGTGCGACTGCGGCGGCGCGGGATGTCCCGCCTGCCGGATCGGGATGACCCTCACCGCCGAGGGTCCCTGCACCGTCCACTCCGGCGATCTGAGGTTTGCAGATCCCGGCGTCGCGGTCGCCTTCGAGAAGATCCCCATCGCCATCCTGGGCGAGGGCGAAAAGTTGATGTTGGAGGGGACCGTCACCCTGAACCGGGGCATGCTCCACGCCAAGTGGCAGGCCGGAACCCACTGTGGCTACAAGAACCTGCCCGAGATCAGGGTCAGCGACGAGTGTGAGGGCTGCGGAAGGTGCGTTGAGGTCTGTCCGCGAGAGGTCCTGGTGATCGGAGAGGGCAAGGAGAAGGGAAAGGTGGAGGTCACCGATCCTGTCAGATGTTCCCTCTGCCGGCTCTGCGTCAAGGAGTGCGAGGTCGGAGCCATCAAGATCGTCCCGCTCGAGGACGTCTTCGTGATGAAGATAGATACCGACGGGTCGATGCCTGCAAAGGATCTCGTGGCGGGTGCCGCGGCCGAGATAAAGAGGCGCGCGTCGCTTCTCAGCGAGCAGCTGAGCGAGCTGACCTAATCGAAGCCGAAGTGATGATCAGAGTATAAACCCCAGTGCGGGGGTTGCCAAGCCAGGTCAAAGGCGCAAGGTTGAGGGCCTTGTCTCGCAGG
>NZ_JBNGCU010000060.1:0-11141 GCF_049974945.1 Methanocrinis sp.
GGCAGGTTCAAGTGGTTTCTCGCCTCCATCCTCTTCGGGGCCAGGATCAGCGAGAAGATCGCCTCGAATACATACAGGGAGTTCGAGAGGGCCGGGGTCGACACCGCTGAGAAGATCCTCTCAGCCGGTTGGGACGAGCTGGTCAGAATACTGGATGAAGGAGGATACGTCCGCTACGACGAGTCCACCGCCACCAACCTCCTCGACATAATGGCGGATCTGAAGGAGAGATACGGATCGCTGGAGGACCTTTACGAAGAATCTTCCGGTACAGAGGACCTGGAGAAGAGGCTGCAGGACTTCAAGGGCATCGGACCGGTCACAGCCCAGATCTTCTTGAGAGAGTTGAGGGGGGTCTGGGACGTGGATCCAGAGGTGTCGAAGAGGGCAGAAGAGACCGCTCGGTGTCTGGGGATAGACCTGCGGGAGTTCGAGGGTGAGAAGCTCTCACGGGTCGAGGCCGCCCTGGTCAAGCTCCATCTTCGATACTGCAAGAGGGAGAAGTGCTCGGAATGTCCCATGAGGGAGTTCTGCAAGGATGCGTAGAGAGCGAACGCTAGGGATTTTGACGCTTAAAGAAAATTAGTGCCCAGACCCGGATTCGAACCGGGGACAGCCAGATCTTCAGTCTGGCGCTCTCCCGGACTGAGCTACCTGGGCAAAGTTAGGTGGGCTCGATGCGATTCGAACGCATGATCCCCGCCATGTCAAGGCGATGTCATAACCAGCTAGACCACGAGCCCACAGCTGACGGATGCTCCCAGTGAGCTTTTCGAAGATAAATCCTTCGGTCAATCGGGCGGGGAGACGGCGAGGTGAGATAGCAATGAGAGACCGAGCCCCCAGCCTCGCCCCACCTCATTTCTGTCATCTCCCCGCTCTCCCTCCCCTCAATCGCCTCGCTCAGCGCACCTCCTGGTGATATTCGTTCAGCGCCTTGATGGTGACCTCGCCAGCCTTGGCGATGGTGATCGCCTGGGCCGCGGCCCTCGCCGCCTGGACGGTGGTGATGTAGGGGACGTGGTAGTCGACGGCGTTTCTCCTGATCTGAAATCCGTCCTTCACCGACTGCTTGGTGGTGGGGGTGTTTATGATCAGGCTCACGGCGCAGCGCTTCATGTAGTCGAGGACGTTGGGGCTTCCGACGTAGATCTTGTTCAACTTCTCCACCGGAATCCCCATCCCCGCCAGGAACTCCGCCGTCCCCTCGGTGGCGATGATCGAAAGGCCCGCCTCGGCGAGCTTCCTCGCCACCTCAGCGATGGGCCCCTTGTCCTCGTCCCTCACCGAGACGAAGACGGTCCCCTCCCTGGGGAGAGGGTTTTCGGCGGAGAGCTCCGCCTTGAAGAAGGCAAGGCCAGGAGCGTAGTCGATCCCCATCACCTCCCCCGTCGACCTCATCTCCGGTCCCAGGAGGGTGTCGGCCCCGGGGAGCTTCTCGAAGGGGAGGAGGACCTCCTTCACCGCCACGTAAGGGAGGATCGGCTCGCGGGTGTATCCCAGCTCCTGGAGGGTCTTTCCCGCCATGACTCCGGCCGCGATCTTGGCCAGGGGGAGGCCCACCGTCTTGGAGACGAAGGGGATGGTTCTGCTGGAGCGGGGGTTCGCCTCCAGGACGTAGACGATCCCGTCCTTGTAGGCCATCTGGATGTTGAGGATTCCCTTCACCTCCAGGGAGAGGGCGATCTTCCTCACATACTCCCGGACGGTGTCCTGGACGGCGGCGGAGATGGTCTGGGGCGGGATGATGCAGGCGCTGTCGCCGGAGTGGATCCCCGCCTCCTCGATATGCTCCATGATCGCCCCGATCAGGACATCCTCGCCGTCGGCGACGGCGTCGACGTCGATCTCGACGGCGTTCTGGAGAAAGTCGTCGATTAGTATGGGATGCTCCGGCGATACCCTCACCGCCTCCCTCATGTAGACCTCCAGCTCCCTCTCGTCGTAGACGATCTCCATCGCTCTTCCGCCGAGGACGTAGCTCGGCCTCACCAGGACGGGATAGCCGATCCTTCCAGCCTCGGCCTTCGCCTGCTCCGGGCTGGTGGCGTAGCCCGCCTCGGGCTGGGGTATCCCCATCTCTCTGAGGGCCAGGTTGAACCTCTCCCGGTCCTCGGCCATGTCGATCTTCTCGGGGCTCGTCCCCAGGATCTTTGTGGCCAGGCCCCTTCTAGCTATCTCCTTCTCCAGAGGGATGGCCAGGTTCATCGCCGTCTGGCCTCCGAACTGGACCATGACGCCATCGTGCCTCTCCTTCTCGATGATGTTCATCACGTCCTCCAGGGTGAGGGGCTCGAAGAAGAGCTTGTCAGAGGTGTCGTAATCGGTGGAGACGGTCTCGGGATTGTTGTTTGTTATGTGGGCCTCGATCCCCAGCTCCCGGAGGGCAAAGACGGCGTGGACTGTGGAGTAGTCGAACTCGATCCCCTGGCCGATCCTGATGGGGCCGGAGCCTATGATCAGAACCTTCTTCTTATCCGAAGGAGCGAGCTCGCACTCGTCCTCGTAGGATGAGTAGTAGTACGGGGTCTTGGCGACGAACTCGGCGGCGCAGGTGTCGACCATCTTGTAGGATGGGACGATCCCATTCTCGTGCCGGAGGTCGGTGATCTCCTCCCTCCTCCTTCCCAGGATCTTCGCTATCCTCTCATCGGTGAACCCCATCCTCTTCGCTCTTCTCAGGACCGGGACGGAGAAGCTCTCGGCGATCTCCCTCTCCATGAAGATGACGTTCTCCATCCTCGCGATGAAGTAGGGGTGGATTTTGGTCAGATCCGATATCTCCTCGATGGTGAGCCCGCGTCGGAGGGCCTGGTAGATGGCGAAGAGCCTCTCGTCGGTGGGCGTCACCAGAAGGCGGCGCACGTCATCGTCGGTCCAGGGGTTGTACTTCCCCTGGCTGCCGAGGTCCATGTCGATCTCCAGAGACCGGACCGCCTTCATGAAGGCCTCCTCGTAGCTCCTCCCGATGGACATCACCTCGCCCGTAGACTTCATGGCGGTGGTGAGGGTCTTGTCGGCTCGTACGAATTTGTCGAAGGGCCACCTCGGGATCTTCATCACCACGTAGTCGACCGTCGGCTCGAAGGAGGCGGGGGTCTCGCCGGTGACGTCGTTTGCGATCTCGTCCAGGGTCATGCCGATGGCGATCTTCGCCGTGACCCGGGCGATGGGGTAGCCGGTGGCCTTGGAGGCGAGGGCCGAGCTTCTGGAGACTCTTGGGTTCACCTCGATCACCCGATACTCGCCGTCCTTCGCCGCGAACTGGATGTTGCAGCCACCCTCGATTCGAAGGGCCCGGATGATGTTTATGGCGGCAGACCGGAGGATCTGGATCTCCTCGTCGGTGAGGGTCTGGATGGGGGTCACCACGATCGACTCGCCGGTGTGGATCCCCATGGGGTCCATATTCTCCATGTTGCAGATGGTGATGCAGGTATCGTTTTTGTCCCGCATCACCTCGTACTCCAGCTCCGTCCAGCCGACGAGGCTCTCCTCGATCAGGACCTGATGGATCCGGGACCTCTTCATCCCCATCTCCACGATCCGGAGGAACTCCTCCTCCGTCTCGGCAGAGCCTCCACCGGAGCCACCGAGGGTGTAGGCGGGCCTTATGATGAGGGGGAGGCCCAGCTCTGCCAGGGCCTTTTTCGCCTCCTCCATGGAGTTGACGGCCCGGCTCCGAGGGACGGGCTCTCCGATCCTGATCATGGCGCTCTTGAAGAGGTCGCGATCCTCCGTCTCTCGGATGGCGTGAACCGAGGTGCCCAGGACCTCGACGTCGAACTTGTCGAGGACCCCCATCTCCGCCAGCTCGCTGGTTATGTTGAGGCCGGTCTGGCCGCCTATCCCGGCGATTATCCCGTCGGGCCTCTCTCTCTCGATGATCTTGGCGATGATCTCGGGGACCAAGGGCTCGATGTAGATCCTCTCCGCCATCTCCGGGTCGGTCATGATGGTGGCGGGGTTGGAGTTGACCAGGACCACCTCGACCCCCTCCTCCCGGAGGGACTTGCAGGCCTGGGACCCCGAGAAGTCGAACTCTGCGGCCTGGCCGATCTGGATGGGTCCCGACCCTATGAGAAGAACTTTATTAATTTCTGGTCTCTTCGGCAATCCGATCACCTCCTCCTCGTCTCGATCTTTTTTGCGACCGAGGAGAAGAACCTCTCCTTGGTGCAGAGGGGACCGGGCCGGGCCTCGGGGTGGTACTGGACCGCCTCTATCCCCAGGTAGTTGCTCTTGATCCCCTCCACCGTACCGTCGTTGGCGTTGACCTGGGTGATCACGAGGCCGGTCCCCTCCGCCGACTCGGGGAGGAGGGCGAAGTTGTGGTTCTGGGAGGTGATGCGAACGATCCCAGATGCCAGGTCCTTCACCGGCTGGTTTCCGCCGTGGTGGCCGAACTTGAGCTTGTAGGTCTCGGCCCCCAGGGCGAGGCAGATCACCTGCAGCCCCAGGCATATCCCGAATATTGGCTTCTCTCCCGCAAAGTGCTTCACAGCTTCGATTGCCCTCGTCGCTTGCTGGGGGTCGCCCGGACCGTTGGATATGAATATGGCGTCGGGCTCGTACATCTCGATCTCCGATATCCTCGCGTCCGAGGGGACGACCACTATGTCGAACCCCTGGCAGGCCATGGAGTCGAGGATGTTCCTCTTGATCCCCAGGTCCATCATAACGACCTTCGGGCCGTCACCTGGGATCCGATAGGGGCGCTTGCAGGAGACGGCGCTGATCAGGTCGAGGCCGGAGATCTTCGGCTGATCTCTCGCGAGGCCGACGACGTCCTCTGCGGAGACTTCCCCCCTATCGCCGACGGCGAGGGCTGCCCTCATAGCCCCCTGGTTTCTGATCTTTATGGTGAGCATCCTCGTATCCAGGCCGGAGATGCCCGCAACCCCCTCCTCCTCCAAAAACTTTGAGATGGTCCTATTGGACCTGTGGTGGAGGGGCCGATCCCAGATCTCCTTGCAGACCATGGCCGTGGCCCTGATATGGTCCGACTGGAAGTTGTCGCCGCTCACCCCGTAGTTTCCCATGAGGGGGTAGGTGAACATCAGAAGCTGCCCCGCGTAGGAGGGATCGGTCAGGGCCTCCTCGTAGCCGGACATGACCGTCACGAAAACCAGTTCGCCAGAGACGACCCCAGGTGCTCCGAAGCCCACCCCTTCGATCCTGGTGCCGTCTTCCAACCCTAAGACGCCGATCATAGTATCGCCACATCAAGTAGAGAGGTGGCCTAAATAGGTTTCGACGGGATCGAGGGGCGAAGAGGCGGCCCCTCGCCGGAAACCGATTGCCGGGACCGCATAGATCGGCCATGCAGACTTTGAGCTCTTAAGCAGAGGGTTCTACGACCCGGGGCATTTCTGAATCGATGAAGGAAAAAAGAAGTAATAGAAGAGGGGAGAGATCGGAAGAATCTGGTCTCCTATCTATAATCCAGTCCTATCGAAATCAGGTTATTAGAGGAAGCTCTGCCAGGTATAGGTCCTCTGTCCGGTTGTCATCTGGGCCGAAGACCTGGTCGATAATGTCATTTACGTAGGCAACTGTCTGCTGGTTGAATTGGGCGGATTGGTTGTTGTAGAACTCAACCATCTCCTCATTGTCAGCAGTCACGACGGTTGATTCCCCGCCCAAGCCGTAATACAGATCCACCAAGTTCCCTTGCGTAAAGGTCGCCGAGCCTATGATTATCGCGCCTTCGTAAAAACCCATTTTGTAATCCTCGGAGAACTCCTCTTGAGCACTGGCCACGCCGACGGCGCCGCAGAGCAGGACGCCGATCACTAACCCAAACTTCACAATCCCTTTCATGAGCTATCACTCACCGGTCGCCGATACGCTCACCTCCTTAAAAACTCTGTCGGATAGGGGGCGAGGGCCCACGGCATCAAAATCGTATCCCGAAATCCCGCGTCCCTTCCGATCGCGTCCCCCTTCTCAGGCCCAAACGACAAAGGTTAAATGATCTCTTGCGGTCTAGGGGAGGCGAGGATTGGCTTATGGACATGTACGAGAAGGTGATCGAGCTCGCGCGAAGGCGCGGCTTCATCTGGCCCGCCTTCGAGCTCTACGGCGGAGCTGCGGGCTTTTACGATTATGGGCCCCTGGGAGCCCCGCTGAAGAGAGGGATTGAGGACCTCTGGAGGGGATTCTTCGTGATCCGGGAGGGGTTCTGCGAGATCGAGTGCCCCACCATCGGGGTGGAGGAGATCTTCAAGGCCTCCGGCCACCTCTCTGGCTTCTCCGATCCCCTCACCGAGTGCAAAGAGTGCGGTGAGATCTACCGGGCAGACCACCTCATAAAGCACATCATCGAGGTCCCCGACGCCCTCGCAGACGAGGAGATATACCGCGTCATAAAGGAGAACGACGTCTTCTGCCCCGAGTGCGGGGGCGACCTCTCCGAGATCTACGAGTTCAACCTGATGTTCAAGACCTTCATCGGCCCGGGCGGAAAGCAGCCCGGATACCTGCGGCCCGAGACGGCCCAGGGGATGTTCGTCAACTTTCCGAGGCTTCTGCGCCACTACCGCGACCGCCTCCCCTTCGGCGCGGTCCAGATCGGAAAGTCCTACCGAAACGAGATCTCCCCCCGCCAGGGGGTGATACGGCTCCGGGAGTTCTCTCAGGCCGAGGCTGAGATCTTCATCAACCCCAAAGACAAGAGCCACCCGAGGTTCGGCGAGGTGGCGGACCTGAAGATGACCCTCTACTCCAAGGAGGGCCAGGAGAGGGGGGTGACCGAGGAGATGGCCGTCGGCGAGGCGGTGGCCCGGGGGATCATCGCTCACCAGACCCTCGCCTACTACGTCGCCCGGACCTGCCAGTTTCTGATGGAGGCCGGTCTCTCCAAGGAGAGGCTCAGGTTTAGGCAGCACAAGGACGACGAGATGGCCCATTACGCCGCCGACTGCTGGGACGCGGAGGCGCTCCTGGACCGGTTCGGTTGGATCGAGATCGTGGGGATAGCCGATCGGACGAACTACGACCTCAAATCCCACATGGCCCAGAGCCAGGCCAACCTCACCGTCTACCTACCCCTCGACCAGCCGAGACGGGAGGATAGGCTCGTGGTCAAGCCCGATATGAAGAAGCTCGGCCCCCTCTTCCGGAAAGAGGCTAAGGCCGTCGCCGACGCCCTCTCTGCCCTGCCCCTGGAGGAGCTGAAGCAAGACCCCATCGTCGTCATCGTCGATGGCAAGAGCCAAAAGATCGACCCGGCTCTCGTCTCCTTCGAGATGGTGACCGAGGAGATCAGGGGCGAGGAGATCGTCCCCCACGTCATCGAGCCCTCCTTCGGGATAGACCGGATCCTCTACTCGGTCCTGGAGCACTCCTACCGGGAGGAGACGGTTGAGGGGGAGACGAGGGCTGTCCTGGCCCTGAAGAACAGGGTGGTCCCGATCCAGGTGGCGGTCCTTCCCCTGATGGATAGGTCGGAGCTCTTAGCCCCTGCCGAGGAGATCGCCCGGGATCTCCGCTCCCTGGACCTGAGGGTCGAGTACGACTCGTCGGGGTCCATCGGCAGAAGGTACCGGCGAAACGACGAGGTGGGAACCCCCTACTCGGTCACCGTCGACTACGAGACCTTGGAGGAGGGGACGGTCACCATTCGGGACCGGGACTCCATGTCCCAGATCAGGGTCGTGAGGGCCGATCTCGCCGACAAAATCCAGGCCCTTCTCGCGGGAGAGATGGAGTTTTTGGAGGCGGGCACCCCCCTATCGGGCTGAAAGGCGCCAGATATCCTGGAAAAAAAGGGCCGGAGGTCTGAGGAGATGAGGTTTAAGGGGTTTGACCGTCTCGCGATGGAGGCGAGGAGGAAGGCGATCCACCTCTCGGGCCTCTCGGTGCCCGCCTCCATCCTCATATTTGGGAAGGCCGCGACCGCTGGGTTTGTCGCCCTAGCCCTTCTGGCGGCGCTCGTCCTGGAAAGAAGGAGGCTTGCGGGATACGTCAGCCTGCCCACATCTCGCGACCACGAGGAGGAGAGGGTGGCTGGCTACGTCTACTACATCTGGGGTACCCTGCTGACAGTCCTCGTCTTCCCTCCCCCCATCGCCATCGCCGCCATGCTGATGCTCTCGCTTGGGGACGCAGCAAGCGGCATCATCGGCTCTCTCGTCCGGGGGTCGGCGGTGCGGGCCGAGATCATGGAGGGGCGGGACTGGAGGCCAAAGCCCCTCCCGATAATGGCTGCGACCTTCGCGGTCTGCCTTCTGGCCGGCTACGTCGCCGTCATCCTTGAGGAGACCTTCTTAGCCGGGCCCGGTCTCCTCTCCCCTCCCATATACATCGCCGGCGCGGCGGCGGCCACTTTTGCCGACGCCGTACCCCTCTCCTTCCGAGAGAGGGTCATCGACGACAACCTCTCCATCCCCGTTCTTTCGGGGGGGGCGATGTTCGTCGTCGGCCTCCTCTGATTTTGGAATCTGAAATCTGACCGACTATCGTGCAGAAAGCTTTTTTAACGCTGGGGAGAGTCAAATTCCCAGAGATCGGAGCAACTGTGAGCGGCCAAGCCATCCGAAATGGGGCCTCAGCTTTAGATGAAAACTGTGGTTCACAACTCGGCGGGGAGGGCCGCCGACGTCGAGATGTTGCTCGATATCGAGAGATAATAGGAGGGATATTATGAACATAGTACTACTCGGTCCACCAGGATCCGGAAAGGGCACTCAGGCCAAGATGATAGCGGATAAGTACGGCGTGGTTCACATCTCCACCGGGGACATCCTGAGAGAGAACGTCAGAAACAACACCCCCCTGGGAGTGGAGGCGAAGAAGTATATGGAAGCGGGCAAGCTCGTCCCCGACAGCCTGCTCATCGACATCATCAAGGACCGGCTGGCCAAAGACGACGTCAAGGGCGGCTGGATGCTGGACGGCTATCCCCGGACCATCCCCCAGGCCGAGGCTATGGACGAGATCCTGCCCGCCCTGGGCCAGAAGATCGACGTGGTCCTGAACATCGACGTTCCCGACGAGGAGCTTATCAAGAGGGTCACCGGCCGGCGGATGTGCAAGTGCGGCGCCACCTACCACGTTCAGTTCAATCCCCCGAAGGAGCCCGGCAAGTGTGACGCCTGCGGCGGCGAGCTCTACCAGAGGGCGGACGACACCGAGGAGACGGTCAAGGAGAGGCTCCAGGCCTACCACGCCCAGACCCAGCCCCTCATCGACTACTACGACAAGAGGGGGATCGTGGTCACCGTCCTGGGCGTGGGTGACATAAAAGAGATCTTCGGGAAGATATCCGAGGCTCTGGATAAGATTTAAAGATCTTTCCTAAAATCTTTTTTACATTTTTTTCCTGCTCAAAGTGTAATTTTTATAGTCCATCGCCAAATCTATTGCCAAACATTTTAAATCCATAAGATCAACATTCCAGTGGGTGAATTGAGACGAAACTGAAGAGAAGACACAAAATCGTACTCATCTTGATCCTCCTATTAGCTCTGGCGCTTCTCTTCAACTTGTTGCCCCCGGTCAAGGATTCTTCTCTGATTTTGGCTGCCAGCGTTTTATCTGCTTCTATTGAAATTGTAGGATTTATCAGAGATCGCCCCGGTAAAGAAGAAGACCGGCCAAAAGTCCAGATCGATCAGTCCACCGGCGCCCGCGCCGAGGTTTATGGCGATCAGAAGAATCTGTTCTCAGGCACCTTCAGCGGACCGACCTCGGCAGAGAGAGACGCCATAGATATGCGAGGTTCAACGGGATCGATGAATAGGCCCACAGGACAGGTGAAACAGCATTTCGGTGACAATATCCAAGGCGACAAAATCAACCAGATAATGGCCCCTTCAAAGGAGCTGCCGATTCCACGAATCAGGCCGCCACCGCAGAATTTTGTGGGCAGAGATGAAGATATAACAGAGATTCTCAGCGGCTTTGAGGGCGGAGCGGTCATCGCCGGTCTTCGGGGCATGGGCGGGGTAGGAAAGACCGCCCTGGCTCTCGTCCTGGTTGAAAGGCTCGCCGAAAGTTATCCCGATGGCCAGATCTTCGTTGATTTGAAGGGCACCGACAAGAATCACACCGACAAGAATCCGTTGACATCCGCCGAGGCGATGGCCCAGGTGGTTCGGGCTTACGATCCAGACTTCAAGATTCCCCAGAACGAGGGCGAATTAGAGAGGATATATATTTCAATACTTCATGGCAAGAGGTCCCTCTTACTGCTCGACAACGCCGCCAGCCGAGAGCAGGTGGAGCCGCTTCTCCCGCCGAAGGGGTGCGCTCTTTTGGTGACCTCCCGCAATAAGTTTGCCCTTCCTGGTTTGGCGGAAAAAGACCTGGACGTCCTGCCCCTCGATGACGCCAGGAAACTACTCCTGGAGATCTGTGAGCGGATTGGCGATCATGCGGAAGAGCTGGCAAAGCTCTGCGGCTGCCTTCCCATCGCCCTGAGAAACGCCGCTTCTCCCCTGAGAGAGAAGCCGAATTTGATCGTTGCCAATTACATCAAAAAATTGGGCGATGCAAGGGAGCGGCTGGAGCTGGTGGAAGCCTCCTTCAGCCTGAGCTACGACCTTCTCACCCCACAGCTCCAAAAGCTCTGGTCCATGCTCTCCGTCTTCCCCGCAGACTTCGACCTCACCGGAGCCGCAGCCGTATGGGAGATGGAAGAGATCCCCGCCGAGGACGCTCTTGGTGATCTGATCAGGTGGAGCCTGGTGGACTTTTCGCCTTCAGCCACCGGCGAAGGGGGGCGATATCGGCTCCACGACCTGGCGCGCGATTTCGCCGGATCGCGCCTCGATCCGTCTGCCGTTGACTCGGCCGGGCTGCGCCATGCCGAGCATTACAGAGATGTACTATCTCTAGCCGATAAATCCTTCAAACAAGGCAAAGGGGGAACTCTGACGGGCCTTGCGCTATTCGACCAGGAGAAAGCGAACATCCTCGCCGGGCAGTCCTGGGCAGAGAATAATCTGGAAGGAAATTCTTCTGCTACGATCGATCTCTGCAAGTCCTATCCAGATGCCGGGGTCTACGTTCTCGATCTCCGTCTCTCTCCCCGTGAAAAGATCTCCTGGCTTGAAACGGCATTGGAGGCGTGCAGGAGATCAAATGATAAGGTAGCGGAGGGTTATCACCTGGGCAACCTGGGGAATGCTTACTCT
>NZ_JBNGCU010000061.1:0-11098 GCF_049974945.1 Methanocrinis sp.
TAGGCTGGAACATGCCCCTGATCATGGAGGCGATCGAGGAGCCGGTCATAAAGGGAATCGTTCCAGCGGTGCTGGTCGCAGGTCTTCTCTTCTATTATGGCAGGGACCGCGTTCAGAGCGCCATCAACGCTCTCTTGAAATTCATCCCTCTCAAGATTCTGGTATTCGTGATGATCGTCGTTTTGGGCCTCTCTGCCAGCTTAATCACAGCCATCATAGCTGCACTTCTCCTGGTGGAGCTGATAAACGCCATGCCCATGGAGAGAAAGACGCGGGTCAACGTCGCCATCATCGCCTGTTTCTCGATAGGACTTGGCGCCGTTCTGACACCGGTGGGCGAGCCCCTCTCCACCATCGCCATCACCAAGCTGCAGGGCGACCCCTACAACGCAAGTTTCTTCTTCCTCTTCAACATCCTGGCGGTCTACGTCATACCCGGCTGTCTCGTCATGGGCCTCCTCGGTATGGTCTTCACCGGCAAGGCCGCAGAGGTGAAGCAGAAGGTCGCCTCCGCCTCTGAGGAGACTCTGAAAGATGTCGTCATCAGGGCTGGGAAGGTCTACCTCTTCGTCATGGCGTTGCTCCTTCTCGGAAGCGGCATGAAGATCATCATCGACAAGTACATCCTGAGCATACCTCCCCAGATTATATACTGGGTGAACATGATCTCGGCCATCCTGGACAACGCCACCCTGACGGCGGCGGAGGTCAGCCCGATGATGGGAATGGAGCAGCTCCAGGCCGTATTGATGGGCCTTCTCATCTCCGGCGGCATGCTGATCCCCGGAAATATCCCCAACATCATCTCCGCTCAGAAGCTCTCCATAACGAGCAAGGAGTGGGCCAGGCTGGGCGTGCCCCTGGGCCTGGTGATGATGGCGGTCTACTTCGTCTGGGTCTTCTACATCCCCTTCCACATCGAGTTCCACTTCTGAAGGGATGAGGGGGTCCTCAACTATTTTTTTAAAGTCTTTTTTTGAAAAATTTGCCTTACTAGGTATCCCGTTATTCAGACTTTATCCCGCTCTTCAGACTTTGGCTTGAGATCAGACTTCGGTCTCATACCGCCTCGTCGAACTCCCGCCGGTACCGGGCGATGCCCGCGGCGCCGACCATCGCCGACTTGTTCAGGATCAGGATCATGAAGGCCTCGTCGGGGACCTCTGACCACTGGCTGTGAATTCCGTAGCGGGATGCCCTCTCAAAGCCGAAGCGGGGGTAGTACTCAGGGTAGCCGAGGACGATGATGAAGGGGCAGCCCCTCTCCCTCAGCATCTTTATCCCGTTGTGGATCAATAGCGACCCGATCCCCTGGCCCTGGCATCGGGGCAACACCGCCATCGGCGCAAGCCCCATCCCCTCGACCTCGTAGGTCGACTCCTCCCCTCCGATCGTCGCCGGGCTGAAGAGGATGTGGCCCACCACTTCTCCCCCTTCGACCGCCACCAGGGATAGGAGGCTATCGCAAGCCTCCCGGAGCTTATCCACGACCTCGGCCTCTGCCGGCTGGCCGAAGGCCTCGTTGTTGACCCTCCTGATAGCCTCGATGTCCTCGGGCCTTTCTTCTCGGATGATGATCATTCGTTCACCTGGACGATTGATGTTTGCACATATTCGATACTCTATATAAATCTTGAATCTCCCTATTTGAAGCATCGCCTCACAGCTCGAACCCCGGCTCCGCCGCCACAGACCCCAGCAGCTCCTCCGCTGCCTTCATCTCCTCCTCGCTCCCGTCGACCGCGAGCCATAGGGACCCCTCGGCGCCACAGACGCCGCCAGAGGCCACCAGCTCTGCCCTCGCGCCACACAATTGAGCGATCGCCTCGATCTCACAGAATACCTCACCTGGGACCGGCAGTAGCCTCGGCCCCTCGGCGCCCGGCGCGTTCAGCCCCTTCGCCAGGTCGTCGAGGTCGCCGAATACGCGCTTCTCGAGCCCCAACGGCAGGATCAGACGGACGCGCCGTCCGACGACCGCCTGGAGGGCGAGGCCGATGGTCCCGGCCCTGGGGTGGCCGATGAGGATGGCGGCTCTGTTGGACCTGGGGTCGAGGGCGTTGGCGCCCTTCAGGATGACGTCGCCCTCCTCCAGATCGTCGACGACGTTTCTGATCGTCTTGCCCCTCTGCCAGACGCCTTTCTTGATGACCACGTCGCCGGGGAATTCAGACATGTCCGGGAGCATCCCGGCCTCGGTGGTGGGCATCCACGGCGGGAGGGTGATCCCCCGGAAGAACCTCTTTTTTGAGAAACCCTCGAGCTGTCCGATCTTCGCCAGGATCTCTTCTGCGACGTAGCCGTTGGTGGTCCCGGCGACGATGACGACGGTTCCCGATTTCAGGGCCGCCTCGACGGCGGGATGGGTTGCGAGGGCTTTTCCGATCAGGCGCTTTCCTGCTGCTGGGGAGAGGACGAACGATCTCATGGGCTCTTATTCTCGTGCGCATGAGAGAAAATTGTTGTTGTGCGGAAAGGGCCGGCGACCCTTCCGCCGGGTCATCCCAGAGGCTCACGGCTGCGGTCACGGACGAAGAGGAGCGTGGCAAAGGCCATCAGCGCCATGAACGCCGCGAAGACCGCCGGTTCTGTTGGGCGGCCGGTGAAGTCGATCAGCCAGGTTGCGATCATGGGCGTGGACCCGCCGACGATCCCAAGCCCCAGGTTGTAGGCTACGGAGTAGCCGGAGAGCCGATCCCGGGTGGGAAAAAGCTCCACGAACATCGCCGGGGCCGATCCGAGGGGCACGGCGATCAGGATCACCAGCGCCAGCTGGGCGACGATGGCAGCCATAAGGCCCCCCTCTAAAAGCCATTGGTGCAGCGGCCAGACGACGACCCCGATCGCCAGCATGGATGCGGCAATCAGGTGCGTCCGGCGCAGAACCCTGTCGCCGAGCCAGCCCGAGACGGGGATTAAAAGCAGCAACAAGGCCACTCCCGCCGTATTGATCCGCATAGCCTCGTCGAGGGCCATCCCAGTCTGAGTATGGATCCAGTTGGGCAGGTAGACCAACGAGAGGTAGAAGATCGCACCGTAGGCCGAGGCGAAGAGGATCGCCTCCGCCATCTCGCGCCGCTGGGCGGTGAACGCCTCCATCAGAGGCGAGGTCTCCTCTCGGGTCCTGTGATATCTTCTGAAGTATTGGGAGCGAGGTAGACGGCGCCGCATGAGTATGGATGCCGACCCCAAAACCCCTCCGAAGAGAAACGGCAGTCTCCACCCCCAATCCTCGATCATCTCCGTCGGCATCGTCGTGGTCAGGGCGGCGGCGATCCCGGACCCGAGTAGCATCCCGAAGATCGTTCCCGTATTGGCCCAGCTGCCCGAAAGGCCGCGACGTTCCTGGGGCCCCGTCTCGACGAGGTAGGTCACCGAGCTGGAGAACTCGCCCCCCACCGAGAGCCCCTGAACCAGTCTGATCGCAACCAAGAGCCCTGGAGCCCAGATCCCAAGGGTAGAGTAGGTGGGCAGGCATCCCAGAAGGAATGTAGGTAGGGCCATCATGGTCACCGAGATCAGCATCGTACGGCTGCGCCCGACGGCGTCGCCGAGCCAGCCGAAGAGGGCGGAGCCCAGAGGTCTCATGACGAAGCCCGCGGCGAAGACGCCGTATGTGGCCAGGAGGGATGCCGTCTCGTTTTCGCTGGGAAAGAACAGGACGGAGAGGGTCCCGGCCATGTATCCGTACAGGGCAAAGTCGTACCACTCCACCACGTTGCCGACGAAGCCTGCGATGATCGTTGTTTTTCTTTTTCCGATTACTTTATCTTTCATGGCACATGTTAGGGTCTCAAATGCTCTCTTTTATAGATTTTCATCTCAAAAATTGACATATTCGGCCGGGGATCTGGTCTCAATAGCAGTTCTCACCTCTTGGTCCTGTATTGGTTGCCTAAAATACCTGTAGAAGTAGGTCGAAGAGAAATGGCCGAGGCGGAAATCTTCTCCACCTGCAGCCCGCTAGGCCGACGAACCCGGTGCTCAAGACCTTAGTACGGCTCTGCGGACGAGGAGAGAACGTCCTGGAGGTGGCAGGTCTGGACGCCATGAGGAGGTGCGTGGACGGGGGCGTGGAGATGGCGGTTAATGGTCGTTTGAATTTGATTTTCTGGCCATAAAGGCGTCCCGGCCGATCCCCCTCGGTGCCAGGTACCACCTGCCCTTATGCTTTCCCATGTGCTCCAGAGCCTCAGAGTAGCTGTCGAAGAAATAACTTTCTCCGCTGTCGAGGTTGAGGAGGATCAGGGCGCCCGTTCCGGCGTCGGGCCGGCTCATCGCCGCCTTCAGGGCGGCTTCGATCTCTTCGCGCCGCCTGCTCCTCTTTCGTGCGCCGAGGGCCTCCATCATTCGAGAGATCTCCTCCTCGTCGACCGCGTAAAGGTCTTCTTCGGCCGTCTCAGCTCCGCTCAGCCCGTCTCCGCCTTTTTCTTCTTCGCGCTCCATCTCCTCATCATCTCCCGTCTCTTTCAGATCTTGGCGGGCTCGCCCTCTTCGGCGGCCCAGCAGAGGTAATCCGCTGAGGGGAACTCGTGGATGGTGGTGGCGACGATCTTTCCCCGGCCGTACTTCCCGACGGCGAGGACCGATCTTCCTCCGGCGTCTTTGAGGATCGTCTCAAACCCCTCTCCGGGGACGAGGTAGCCGTCGCAGTCGCCCTCCTTCGCGCCGACGAGGGCGGCGCATCGATGATCAAAGACCGGGACCAGCTCTGTATTTTCGTACTCGCCGACGTACTTGAGGGGAAGAGGGAGCCAGTCGTAATCATGCTCGGGGACCAGGGGACCGAAGACGGTGAGGATCCCGCCCCTCTCCAGAAACTCGGCGATCCTGGATTTGGAGGCCCTGAGGGCGGGGAGGGTTTTGGAGTACTGGGGGTTGGCGAAGCCCGTGGGTATCAGAACCATCCTGAACCGGGGAAGAAAGGGGCTTCCCAGGACCTCAGGCTTGACGAAGGCGTGCTCCCGGCCGGCATCATTCAGGAGCTTCTCGAAGAGGAAGGTCTTCTCGCCGATGATCGCTATATCTGGCATGCGGGATGGATCTTTCAGAGGCTTGATCTAAAGCTTTTATGCCTCCGTCTTCTTTGAATTTTCTTCTTATCCTGGTCTTTGTCCCATTTATTCAGAACCCCTGCCAATAGACTTATTACTATATAAGACTCAAATGTCCATCTGAGGTTTTGCTTTATGGAACAGGAACTGATGAGAATTGGAGTGTCTCTTCCTGAATCGCTCTTGACCAGATTCGACGGCATCATCGAGCAGAGGGGTTACTCCTCCCGGTCCGAGGGGATCAGGGACGCGATCAGAAACTACATAGTCCACTACGAGTGGATGGGCGACGTCAAGGGCGAGCGGGTCGGGGTGATCACCATGGTCTACTCTCACCACCAGAGAGGGCTCGTCGACTCCCTCACCAACATCCAGCACGAGTACGTTGACATCATCCAGTCGGCCCTCCACGTCCACCTGGACCACGACAACTGCCTGGAGATCGTAACACTCAGGGGCGAGGGACAGGAGGTCAGGAAGGCCGCAGAGAAGATGATGGCCCTCAAGGGTGTAAAGCACGTGAAGCTGACCACCACCTCTCTGGGCCAGGAACTCTGAATCCCCTTCGCGTAGGTGACGACCATAATACCGCAAGACTGCGAGATCGAAAGGGAGGCGGCTTTGAGTTTGCAAATCTCAGAGGCTCTTGGCGGAGTTTACATCCTCGACCTCTTCGGCGAGACCAGGATCGCGACCCACCCCAAAGTCTCCGTTCCCGTTTACGGGGAGCGGATCGTGGAGGGACTTCGGATCTGGGACCCCCACCGAAGCAAGCTCGCCGCCCTTCTCCTCAAAAGCCGTCTTGCAGGCGATCTTGCGCCCCTAGTATCCGAGCTTAACCTCCGGCCCGAAGCGAAGGTTCTATACCTCGGAGCCGCCACCGGGACGACGGTGAGCCACGTGAGCGACCTCGTGCCCCGCGGCCTCGTATACGCCGTTGAGTTCTCGCCAAGGTCGATGCGCGACCTTTTGGGCCTCTGCGAGAAGCGCGATAATATCATACCTCTTCTCGAAGACGCCTCCATGCCCGAGAGTTACGCCCCATTTCTGGAGCCGGTGGACCTGGTCTATCAGGACGTGGCCCAGAGAAACCAGGCGGAGATCGCAAGCATCAACGCCGAACGCTACCTGAAGCCGGGTGGAACCCTGGTTTTGATGATCAAGGCGAGGAGCGTGGACGTGACGGCGGACCCAAAAGAGGTCTTGAAGGCGGAGATCGGCCGGCTGGAGGGGATCGATCTGCTGCGGGTCGTTGACCTTCGCCCCTACCACCGGGACCACTGGGCCGTGGTGGCGAGGAGAAGGGCCTAAGCTCCTTAGCTCTTTTTATTTTCAGCTCAGAAGCTCTCTTATCTCGTCTCCGATTATGTTCGGAAGCAGCCTCACGTAGCCGAGGATGGGGACTCTGAAGCGGGCTACGCCGATGACCCAGTCTTCGCGGACCGGCATGAGGTAGTTTATGCCGAAGATGACGTAGGTCTCGTCCCCCCGTCTTATGAAGACGTACCCGAACTCGTGGTCGAGATAGGTTCCGTTCCCCACCTCCTCGATCATGCCTTCTGCCATCTGTTCGCGAAAGTAGCTCTCCTTGACTACGCCCACCAGCTGGCCGGCGTTCTGGTCGATCTCAGAGTTGTTGTCGCCCTTGGTGATGTAGCCTGCGAAGGGGGCGGCCGGTCCACCCTTCCACATCGGCTCCCCCTCGTCGACCCATCGCATCGCCCTGTGGATCACGGGGGTGGCCTTATCGGGGGGGTAGGGCCTCCGGAGAAAAATGTGAGCGGCCTGGTCGGTGAGGGTCAGCTTCTCCTTCCCGTAGGGCCTGTAAAGGATGACGTTTCCTGGGTTGTTGAAGGTGCTGTAGCCCTCCATAACCCCCTCCTCCCAGGTGACGATATCGGTTCTGGAAGCGCCCTGGATCACGATTATATCCCCCACCTTCATGTTGGGGTACATGCTCCCAGACTCCACCGCCACCATTGGAGTCCAGACCCCCAGGGTCACCTGAGAGAATATCGAGATCGCGCCCACCACCACGGCGACGAATATCAGATCCCTGAGAAAGCCCTGGATCTTCCCCTCCCCTCTGAGCCACTCTATAAGTTTCATCTGGCTCGCCTTATCTGCATCCTCCCGATATAACCGTTTTCGGTGAGGTCGCCCAAGAGTTCGATCGGCATCCTGTTCGATCGGCATCCTTTATCTAAGGGCGCTGGACATAATGGCCTTTTGATGCAGGAGATCGTTCAGCGTTTCGCCGAGGAGGGTTACATGATAGATCCCGAGGCCCTGGAGCTGATCGCCTCCTATCCGGGACATCGCGAAGATCTGGTGGAGGGGGTGATCAGGAGCCTTGAGAGCTCGACGCTGGTGGTGGGGGTCTCGGAGATCGAGGGCTCTCCCCGATGGATTGAGCTTGCAAGGGGCGACGGAGGACTTCTCCACCGTAAATCGCAAGAGCTGGAGCCCACCGCTTCAGATGGATCGGCTTCGCCGAGCTTCGCCGAGAAGCTGCCCCCTTCAAACCCGGTCCATGGCCTCGATCTCGGTGAGGCGGGACGCCCGAACCTTCCGGCCGAAGAGGAGCACAAAGTTCAGGAAATTCGCGGCCCCGAATTGAAGAGAGGGCATCCGAGTCCGCTGGATATGGCCGATCCGGGGCTTCAAGGCCTGCCTCTTCCGGCCTGGGCGGGGAAGTACAGCTCTGAAGACCGAGAGGTCTCGGGAGTCGGCCGTTGTGATCTCGTCTCCTCTCTTCTGGGGGATCGGGCAACTCTGTCTACCACCTCTCCTTTCGTTCCCGCCCATCTCGAGGCTCTATGCGACGTCACCGGCAGGTCCACCTGTGTCGGGGAGTATCAGGACTTCATCAGATACTTCAGGGATCGGTATTCGCGGATCAGGGAGATGCTCTCGGGAAGGCTGAACGCAAGGCCCATCGAGAGCCTGAGAAGAGACATAGCAGGAAGGGAGATCTCCATCATCGGCATGGTGATGAACGTGAGGACCAGCGCCAAGGGGAACAAGGTGGTGGAGCTGGAGGACCCGACGGGGATGGTGACGGTGATCTTCACCAAGGGCGCTCCCGGTTCCGAGGAGGTGGCGGGGCTGGTCCTGGACGAGGTGATCGGGGTAACCGGGACCGCCGACGGGAAGGGCAGGTTCTTCGGCAAGACCATCCTGCGCCCCGACCTCCAGGCCCACTCTTTGATCGCTACCGGGGAGGGTGGTGCCCTCCTCCTCTCGGACGTTCACGTCGGGAGCACCTACTTCATGGAGGACGCCTGGGACCGGTTCATCGAATGGATCTGCGGGGAGATGGACGACCCTCTGGGGATCGCCTCGAAGGTGAAGTACGCCGTCATCGCAGGGGATCTCGTAGACGGGATCGGGATCTATCCCGGCCAGGAGGCGGACCTGGCCATAAAGGACATCTGGGAGCAGTATGAGAGGGCGGCGGAGCTCTTAAACGAGATACCGGATCGGATCCAGATCGTCCTCTCGCCTGGAAACCACGACCTGGTCAGGCAGGCTGAGCCCCAGCCAGCCCTGCCCGAGTCCCTGCGGGACCTGTTCAAGAAGAACGTCACCTTCGTCGGAAATCCGGCTGCATTCAGGCTGGGTGGCGTCGACTGGCTCGTCTATCACGGCCGGTCCATAGACGACCTGGTCCTGAAGATCCCGGGCCTATCTTACGGCGAGCCGGAGAAGGCGATGGTGGAGATGCTGAAGAGGAGACACCTCTCACCCATCTACGGAAACCGGGTCTCCATAGCCCCGGAGGAGGAGGACCTCCTGGTCATAAGGAGGCCGCCCGCGATCCTCCACTGCGGTCATGTCCACACCGTGGGGATGACCCGCTACAAGGGGGTGACGGCGATAAACAGCGGCACCTGGCAGGGCCAGACCGACTTCCAGAAGAAGATGAACATCCAGCCCATCCCGGCGGTCGTCCCCTACCTCGACCTCTCCACCATGAGGGCGAGGAGGCTGATATTCGTCTGACTCTTTGCTGGCGCTGCGCCCTCAAATTTGAGGTGCTGATACGGCCCGGCCCGGCCTTTCGCCAGGTCCGGTACCCACCCCCGGCGGTCGGTGCGGAGGATCGAAGACGGGGGTGCATCGATGAGAATAAGATTTTATATCCGATAGCGCCAACAGGCCGTCTAGTTTCAGGAGGATAGTCGATATGCCTGACAGATCGACTCAGGGATCAGGGAGAGGCAGGGGTAATAAGCGAAATAAGAACCAGAATCCCAGCGCCTGCGTCTGCCCTCGGTGCGGCTTCGAGATCGAGAGAACCCCCGGCGTGAACTGCCGTTCGATAAAGTGTCCGGAGTGCAGAGTTCCACTGATGGGCAAGTGATACTCTGAACCCTCCGGCGCCACGACCGCCGGACCTGCTCGCTTTTAAGATACTTCTGGTTGGCCAGTCTCTCCTGATCTTTCAGGTTCACCTGATCTTTCAGGCTTTCCTGGTCTTCCCCTTTTCATCCTCTCCATCAGACCCTCTGACAAGTCGTCTGATGCTGACCTCCCGCAAACTTCGTCTGAGTCTGGTCGGGAGCTCGGGGCAGGCCTCGACTCACCGGATGCACTTTATTCCAGATCCTTCGGCGCCGGAGTCGCTCGTGCCTGCCGCCTTCTCGACTTTGGGGAGGCTGAGGAAGAAAGCCGGTCATCCAGCAGCCGTCAAGTCATCTTGAGACTTTTATCTAATACGAGGTGGAGGTTGTAGCCAAGAAAAGAGGCGGAAGCTACGAAGAGCGCCTCCCCCGCGGACATATCGAAGCCGAACCGCACGATGGCGAAGGCGAGGAGGGCGTAGACGGCGGCGAAGACCGATGAGTGGACGACGCCCCGGTGATTCGGCATCAAGACCTTGAAGAGGTTCCAGGCGACGACCGCCGCCAGGGCTGCCACGGACCAGGCGAGGGCGAGGTTGACGGCCGGATCTGGGGCCAGGTGGAGCGCAGGCCCCAGGTTCATAAAGGCGGAGATCCCCACGGCCACCGAGACGAAGGGCTTGGCCACCCTGTGGATCAGGGCATCGGGATGGTCCAGGTCGGGCAGGTCCGAACCGAGGACGTAGAAGGCGTAGCCGAGGGACATGGCCATGAAGGTCAGATCGAGGGGGAGGCCCAGGCGAAAGTCGAGGGTCGAGAGGATTAAAATCGCTATTGGATATGTCACTATCCCTGCCAGAACGTGCTCGTCGTAGTTCAAACCCTCTCCGCCCCTTCCTATCGAAATCGACGACCGGTGGGGATTTTACCTTTTCCCTCCGCCTGAGCCCGATGAAATTACTCCAGTGGCCACGCCCCCACCGCCGAGTCGGTCCCCCCCTCAAGCTCGAAGGCCCTGACGACCGCGTCCCGGATCAGGTGGGCGAGCCGTGCCTGCCTCTCGGATAACTCCCGCGAGGAGGTGATGGGTGCAGGGGTCTGGTCAAGAAAACTCTCGAAGAGCTGCGCCACCTCCGCCTCGCCCTTCTTCTCGGAGACGATCTTGCCGTCTCTGGTGAGCTTCGCCAGGCGGGCGCTCTCCCGGAGCTCGCCCCGATGGTACCAGCGAAACTCCAGGTAGTCGGTGAGGACCAGGTTCTCCAGGGATCGCAGGTAGCGGTCCAGCTGCTCGGACCTCTCGGCCTCGTCCAGGGACTTTCCGACGTCCTTCGCCTCGATGTACCCGACCGAGAGGTCGCCCCGCTTGACGACGTAGTCGGGGGCTCCACACTCGACGTGCTTCGGCTCGTTGATGGCGACGACATCGGGAGCGAAGGACTCCACCAGCGCCTTCAGCGCCGCCCGGTGGGTGTGCTCGGTCGCCTCTCCAGTCCCAAACTCCCGCTTAACTTGCGCCAGGTAAGATTTCAAGTCACCCATGTATTCATCGCCGCCGGATTTTACCACGATCAAAAAATCATAAAATCCGATGAGATATAAGTGATCTTTGCCTCACCGCGTCGAAGGTTGCATTTCAGGAGGACTACTTCAGGAGGACTACTTCAGGAGGACTACTTCAGGAGGACTACTTCAGGAGGA
>NZ_JBNGCU010000062.1:0-11057 GCF_049974945.1 Methanocrinis sp.
GGGAGGGAGTATCCAGCCTCCAACTTCATCACTGGAAAAGTAGATTGTGCCCACAGGTGAGGATGAGGTGGCTCTGGCCCCTCTACCCACCATATTCGGTTTTCCAGAAAATTTTTTATTAAATAATTTGGAGAATGCAGCATCATCATTTGCAGATGTGAATAACCAGCCTGGCTGGTATATCGTAGACGTTGGCGATGAGCAGTTCCTAGTCAAAGCAGAGTTTTCCGATTCCAATGGCGATCCCTTGCCGATGCCGACAATGGCAGAAATATCTAAGGTAATTAAACCCTTCGCCAAAAGGACCAGTTCACCATTGCCCTTATTCATATCTTACGAACTCGAAGATGGCGATGCTCTTTTCTTTTCGGAGAGCACCACAAAAGCATTCAAATTCGAACGGCTGAACACCTATGCTGTTCACAAACTCAGTGAAAATCTGTTTACAGGTGGCATAGATAAATTGCTGAGCCTGGAGTCGCAGCATGCAGAGGAGCTGGATTTTAGGTGGGAGTACAAGGCCAATGGGGGTCTGATTCCCCCTGCCCTCAACAATATACCAAACGAGATCGATTTTCAGGGCGCGTATCGGCTTTACTTTGAGGAGATCTTCTTCCATGTGCCCTTCTTGATCGCCAACAAGCTGAACTCCAATCAGAACTTTGCCGACTCCCAGAGATGGTACCATTACATCTTCAACCCGACATCCGGCGGAGAAGATGACGATCTGGACCGGCATTGGAGATACCTCCCATTCAGGGACCAGGGTTTAGATAAATTGTCGGAGCTGCTGACAGACAGCGAAGCCCTTTCGGCCTATCGGGAGGACCCGTTCGACCCCCATGCGATTGCGGCTCTCCGTCTGAACGCCTACCAGAAAGCGGTGGTGATGAAGTACATCGACAACCTCCTGGACTGGGGCGACTCTCTCTTCATGCAGAGCACCCGGGAGTCGATCACCGAGGCGTTGATGCTCTATGTCCTCGCCTACGACCTCTTAGGACCGCAGCCGAAGTCGAAGACGATCAAACGGTTCGAAGAGATGGGGACCTACGAGGAGTTCATCCGCGAATATGAACAGTGCACAGATGAAGCTATCCCGGAGTTCTTTACGGAGGAGGAGAAGGAGAATTCCACTTGTGCAACTCTCGTACCCCACAGCAGCATCACCGACTTCTGCGTGCCCGAAAACGCGAAGTTCATCGGCTACTGGGATCGGGTCGAAGACCGGCTCTTCAAGATCCGCCACAGCCTGAACATCGAGGGCGTATTCAGGCAATTGGTCCTCTTTGAGCCGCCAATCGAGCCGATGGATCTGGTGCGGGCGATAGCTGGTGGGGCGAGCATCAGCGGTGCCCTCACCGCGCTGAACGTGGCCGTGCCCCACTACCGATACTCGTTCATGCTGGGAACGGCAAAGGATATGACCTCCAATGTGATGGAGCTGGGATCGGCGCTGCTAGGAGCCATCGAGAGCCGGGATGCCGAGAAGCTGGCCATCCTGCAGAACACTCACGAGAGGGCCATCCTCAACCTGACGACTTCCATCAAGAAGAAAGAGATCGAGCTGGCCGAAGAGGCGATCGCGGCACTGGCTATCAGCAAGAAGAGTCCAGATGCTAGACTAAAGCGCTATGAAGGTCTTATTGCCGAAGATCTTAATCCCGAAGAAATTGCAGAATTAACCATGTTAGTATCTGCCCAAGCAACTAAAAGCACTGCTTATGTACTTAAAATTATAGAAGGATTTATAGGTACAATTCAAAATACTAATGCAGGTACTGTAGCTCCTTTCCCGTTGATGGTCACGGAGCTTGGTCCCAAACAATTTTGTGCACCAGTGCATACTAGTATCCTTCTAGCGGAACATGTCGCTGATGTGCTTAATATGATAGCTGGAATTACAGGGAAATCTGCTGGATATAAACGTAGACGTGCTGAATGGAAGCACGAGAAAGAATTAGCCGGCTATGATTTAGAAGAAATTGAACAACAGATCGTTGGAGCAAAGGTTCAGCTGGCGATCTCACAGGAGGAACTTGCCGTCCACACCAAGACGATCCAGCAGAACCAGGAGATTGAGCAGTTCTACCGCAGCAAGTTCTCCAACCAAGCTCTCTACAATTGGATGATCGGCAGGCTCTCCGGCCTCTACTTCCAGGCCTACAAGCTCGCCTACGACATGGCCAAGTCTGCGGAGAAGGCCCTCCAGTACGAGCTGCCGACGACCGAGACCTACATCACCCCAGGCCACTGGGACAGCCTGAAGAAGGGGCTTCTCGCGGGCGAGTCTCTGATGCTCGAGCTGAACCGGATGGAGAAGTCCCATCTGGATCAGGACAGCCGCTTCCAGGAGATCGAGAAGACGATCTCCATGAACAGGACCTTCCCAGGGTCGCTCTTGCTCCTCGTCGCCTCCGGGGCGTGCGAGTTCCGGCTGAGCGAAGAGCTCTTCGACCGGGACTACCCGGGGCACTACTTCAGGGTGATCAAGTCCATGGAGATCGAAGTCAAGACCTCGAGGAGCATGCAGCCCTACGAGTCCCTCAACTCGACCCTCATTCAGCTGGGCAACAAGACCCTGATAGACCCCGATATCGGCGGAGTAAGCTACCTTCTGGGCCTCGGCTCCGATCAGCCCACCTCCAACACCCTCCGGGTTAACTGGAGGGCAAACCAGCAGGTTGCCATCTCCAGAGTCAACGAGAAGGACGACGGCATGTTCGTCCTCGACTTCTTCTTCGACGACCGATACTTCCCCTTCGAGGGGACGGGGGCGGTTTCATCCTGGCGTCTGGAGATCCCGAAGGAGAACAACCCGGACTTGGTGGGTGATAACGTCCTGCTGATCGAGGACGTGCTGATCCATCTCAGGTACACCGCGAAGTACGATCGCGGCGCCTTCAGGAAAGAGGTGGAGGGCCTGCTCCGGGATCTCGAAGATGAGTGAAGCTCGAGCTCTTCGGTTGCCGGTCGAAACTCGCCCCCCAATTCCAGACCATTCGCAAAAACCCCGTCGCAAGGCAGGAGCTTGCCTGAGGGCCTCTCGACCACCATACCACCGGGCCGGGCCTCCGCCTTCAGGCATCTTTCTTCTTTTGTTCTTTTCTCTCTTGCCCCTTCCTCTCTTCTCGCTCCATCGCCTCTTTTGCGAGCCTTATGGCGCAAAGCTCGTTGCACATGGTGCAGGTGTCGATCTCGACCCCTCGCCGGTGGCGGATCTGCCGCGCCAGGCTCGGGTTTATGGCGAGGTCGAACTGGGTGGGCCAGTCCAGGTCCCTCCGCGCGACGGCCATCTTTCGGTCCCACTCGCGGGCCCTGTCTCTGACCCCTGCCTTTGCGATGTCCGCCGCATGGGCTGCGATCCTGGTGACGATCGTCCCCTCGAAGATGTCCTCTTTCGTGGGAAGGTCCAGGTGCTCGCTGGGGGTGGTGGCGCAGAGGAAGTCGGCCCCATTCATCCCGGCGATGGTCCCTCCGATGGCGGCTGTGATGTGGTCGTAGCCGGGGGCGACGTCAGTGACGATGGGCCCGAGGAGGTAGAGGGGCGCGCCGTCTGTCACATACTTCATCGCTCTTACGCTCGTCACGATCTCGTCGGCGGGGACGTGGCCGGGCCCCTCCACCATCGCCTGGACCCCGGCCCGCCTTGCCCTCTCGACCAGCTCGCCGAGCATTATGAACTCCATGTACTTGGCCCGGTCGCTGGAGTCATTGATGCAGCCGGGGCGCAGGCCGTCGCCCAGGCTCAAAGTCAGCTCGTGTTCTTTCGCGATATCCAGGAGGTGGTCGTACTCGGCGTAGTAGGGGTTATCCTCTCCCGTCTCGCTCATGTACTTGAGGGTGAGGGAGCCCCCCCTGCTGACGACCCCCATGATCCTGCCGCTTCTCTTAAGCCTCTCAAAGGAGTTCAAATTGACGCCGGCGTGGACGGTGACGAAGTCGACGCCGTCCTTCGCCTGCTTCTCAAGAGCGTCGAAGAGCCCCTGGCCGGTGAGCTCTCCCTCCACCTCGGCCTGGTAGATGGGCACGGTCCCCACAGGGATTTTTACGGCCGCAAGGATCTTTTGCCTGATCAGATCCAGGTCGCCGCCGGTGGACAGATCCATCACCGTGTCGGCCCCGGCCTCCATCGCCACCACCGCCTTCTCCACCTCCGCCCTGGGGTCGGCGACGCCGCGAGACGACCCCAGGTTCAAATTGACCTTGGTGGTGAGGGTCTCTCCGACCCCGATGGGTTCGATCTTTCGGCGGGCGTTTCGCGGGATAACCACCCGGCCGCGGGCCAGGAGGCGCAGAAGCTTCTCGGGGTCGACCCCCTCCTTTCGGGCGACGATCTCGACCTCGGGCGGAGTCTTTCCCTTTTCAGCGTCTTCAATCAAAGTCATGATACCAACTAACTAATATATTGATGGAATTGCACTTATCTTGGAGGTTGATTTGTTTGGTGGAAGTGCATAAGGTTAACGGCGGCGGCCCCGTCCACGAGGGGAACGTATTTTTGATTCTCGATGAGGTTGCGGTTCTCATCGATGCCGGGATAGACGCCGAGGCCACGATCAAGAACGTCGAGAAATTGATCGATCCCGGAAGGATCAAGTTCATAATCCTGACCCACTGTCACCACGACCACACCGCCGGGGTTCCGGCCCTGAAGGAGGCGACGGGAGCGAAGGTTCTGATCGGAGAGGGGGAGGTCTGCGACCTCGGCGATGACGTCGCCACCGGATCTTACCTCTACGAGGAGGAGCCGGCGGAGTTCGGGGTCGACGGGACCCTGGAGGAGGGGGACGTCATAAGCCTCGGCGAGTGGAGACTCCACGTTCTTGTGACCCCTGGCCACTCGCCCGGCTCGATCTCCCTCTACGAGCCGGAGGCAAAGGTCCTCTTCTCCGGCGACATCATACTCCCCCACGGGAACATCGGGAGGACCCGCCGTCCGGGGGAGATGGTCAATGATCTGGTAGGGTCGATCGAGCGGCTGGCGGCCCTGGAGGTTCAGGTCCTCTATCCCGGCCACATGGAGCCGACGGACGAGAAGGTCGCCGAGCAGATGAGGACGAGCCTCGAGTTTGCAAGGACGATCCACTGATCGGGCCAAACCAGAACGGACCTGGGGGTCATTGCGGACTAGCTCAGATGCTGCGGCCTCCGGACCGCCGCCTATTTTTCCTCCGACGGCGGAGAGGTCCATCATGCTCGACGACATCTTCGATCTCGCCTACCTGATCGGGTTTATAGCGGCCTCTATAATCCGGGCCTACTGGCTTAAGAGGACTCCTTCCTGGTGGCGAGATCGAGGATCGATCGTAGACGACCGCGAGAGGGGAGAGGATCGGCCGCTCATGCTCCTCACCACCCTGGGCATGATAATCGTCCCCTTCCTCTACCTCTTCACCACCAGGCTCGACTTTGCGGACTACAGCCTCCCACCCACCGTGCGCCTGGTGGCGGGCTCCCTGGGGGCCGCCCTCTTCCTCCAGGCCCTCTGGCTTCTGTGGCGGTCGCACGCCGACCTCGCCGAGAGCTTCTCGCCGGGGCTCCAGATAAGAGAGGACCACAGGCTGGTGACGTTGGGCGTCTACGAGAATATCCGCCATCCGATGTACGCAGCCCACCTCCTCTGGGCGGCAGCTCAGCTTCTCCTCCTCCATAACTGGATCGCAGGTCCTGCCTTCCTGGTGGCGTCCATCCCCCTTTACGTCGCGAGAATCCCGCGGGAGGAGGAGATGATGGAAGACAAATTCGGCGAGGAGTACCGCAGGTACGCTGAGAGGACCGGGCGGGTCTTGCCGAGGATGGGGAGATAGGGCCTCTCTATCACCTTCTCTGGGTATCAAATTCGTCTTCAGCGGGATTGTTGCTCCAGCCTCAGATCTTATCGCCGTCCTTCAGGCCCATGATCTTCTCTACGTCGACGAGCTTCCAGACGAGAGACCTCTCCTCTTCGACGATCGAGTCGAGGGGGTCGGATGGAGAGTGGCCGAGGGCTGAGAGGACGTTTCGGGAGAGGTTCTTTCTTCGGATCAGGTCCACGAACCGCTCCCGGACCGCCCTCTTCTCTCCGGGGTCGCTGGCCTCCACCAGGCGGCCCCGCAGGGTGACGAAGCTATAGCTGGAGAGGTCGGGGGCGTACCTCTCTACCTCCACTGAGACGTGGGGGTCTTCCCGAAATAGCTCGATCTTCTTGCCGTACTTCGTCGAGAGGAAGTACATGAACCGCCCGTCGAAGATGTAGACGAAGGGAGCGACGTAGGGGTACTTGTCTCCCTTGAAGGCGATCCTGCATACGTGCTCCTCGTTGATCAGCCGGTCGTACTCCCTCTTCTTCATGCTCGGGATCTTTACAACTTCTGGGGCCATCTCATCTCCTCAGAACAAATTTTGATCGGATTCTATTTAAAAATTGATGCCCCCATCTTTTGCGAAGGAGCATTTGGGGGAAGGAGTGCCTTGGGGGATGGTGTCACAGCCCCTGGATCTTCTCTTTTATGAGGGACTGGAGGGCCTCTTCTGCCTCTGGCCTCTGCTCCGGCTTGTGGTACATGGTGCACCTTGCGGGCATCGGAATCAGCCCTTCGTCCATAAGAGTGTAGTGGACCTCCTCCAAGTCCATCTCGCCTTCGATGTACCTTTTCAGTATCGCGACCGCTTCGGTCCGCTCCCTCTCCTTCAGGCCCTCAGACCTCTCCACCAGCTTCTCGATCTCTTCAATCATGGTCGACGCCTCGGGGAAGAAAAGTCCGGATAAGATATAGATCTTGCCGGATGGCAGAACAAAACCCCATGCCATAAATACGATCGGCGCCTACCACCGCCGATATAACTCTTCATCTGAGGCGATCACCATGAATAAAAAGCCAAAATCGGCTGTTGGGATAGACGACATCGCGGTCGCCGTTCCCAAGCTCTTCATATCGACCCTGGGCGAGTTCGCGCAGGCGAGGGGGATCGAACCTGGGAAGCTCGCCCGGGGGATCGGGGTCGAGAAGATGGCGGTCCCCGACGTCCACGAGGACGCCGCCACCATGGCCGCATCCTCGATCCTGGAGCTGATACAGAAAAACGACATATCCCCCCAGGAGGTGGGCAGGATCTACATCGGGACCGAGTCGGGGGTCGACGAGGCGAAGGCGATAGGAACCTACGTCATGGGGATGCTGGAGCGGATCTTCGGCCCCGGCTCCTTTCAGGAGTGCTCCACCGTCGAGTTCAAGTCGGCCTGCATAGCGGCGACCCACGCCCTGGAGAACGCGGCCTACTGGCTGAGGGCGGAGGATGGCGACTTCAACGCCACCGGGAGCGGAGAGTGCGAGAGGGTGGGGATCGTGGTGGCGACGGACGTCGCCCGCTACGAGCTGAACTCTCCGGCCGAGTACACCCAGGGAGCGGGCTCCGTCGCCCTCCTGGTCAAAAGGGACCCCAGGCTTCTGGCCCTCGACCCGGTTATGGGGGTATTCACGCGGGACGAGAACGACTTCTTCCGGCCCATCGGGATGAAGTGCGCCGTGGTGAACGGCAGGTACAGCAACCTATGCTATCTCGCGGCGATGGAGGGGGCCTTCTCCTCCTACAAGAAAAAAGCCCTGGTCCGTGGGATGATCCGTCTGGCGGGGGGCGAGTGCATCACCGACCACCTCGACCAGATCATATTTCACATCCCCTACCCCCGGATGGCGGAGTATGCGGCGGCCTCGATCTTCCGGCGGGAGTGGAGAGGCCTGCCCCGGTGGAGGAAGATCGAAGAGGAGATAGGGCCCGAGCCCGGGGAAGAGGATTTTTCGGGCTCGAAGGAGCACCCCTCGAATGAGGCCGACTACAAGAGACGCTTCTCTAAGTCGGCCCAGTTCCTGGGGGCCTACGAGAGGAAGGTCAGACCCTCGACCCTCGTCTCCTCGGTGGTCGGAAACATCTACACCGGCTCGATATACCTGGGCCTGGCGAGCCTTCTTGAGCAGAATCTACTCGTCCCCGGGATGCGGATCGGCCTCGGCTCCTATGGGAGCGGCTGCTCTGCCGCCTTCTTCTCGGGGACGGTCCAGGCTGGCGTCGGATCGACGGCCAGGGGAGATCTCCTCAAAAGGCTCGATGAGAGGGTGGAGATAGGCCTTGCGGACTACCAGCTCCTCCACCAGGGGGAGAGGAACGAGAGCGTGATCCCTCCCTCGGGAGAGTTCGCCCTCCTCGAGATAGGCCGAGATGGATATCGGCACTACGATCTCGTGGGCTGAGAGGTCGAGGGCTTAGGCCGCGGACAGACGGATGGCGGCCAACTTCAAGAAAGAACTCAGGCCGGATTCCCGCGACTTCAGTCGTGGGAGGAGGCCGTACTTATTCCCCTGCCTTGTTAGACAGAAACATATTTATGGCTGAATGATCAATGTTGACATGATGGTAGATCAGGTATTAACCGTTCGGTGTAAGCTGCCTACACAAGCAAGACCTGTCATCGGTGTCATCGTATAGGGGATCGGAAAGGGAAAGAGTTCTCCTGTCCTTCTTGTGGATGGTCTGGTGACGCGGACTTTAACGGTGCTCGAAACATTGCAGATCTTGGGGCTGTTGTAAACCAGCCCGGAGGCCCGGGGTTGTTCTGCCTAACTATGGCAGAAAAGATTCCAGGGCTACAGAAAGCCCCCCTCTTCAGAGGGGGTAGTTTACACATTTCTAGGACTTACGTAGTTGAACAAAAAACCAGTAGCATGAAGCACCAAACTGTCTAAAGCATAATCTTCTTGACAGGCTCTAATGTGCTTGGTTTTAATTTTCAAGTGCGTAAGTCCTACATATAATATGGCACAAGTATTATACAGGTCTGTGCATCTCAAGCTCAGTTTTTCAGCCTGTTTTCCTCCTCAGATCCAGACAGAGCGATCAATATATCACCCATTAACCATCTATTATAGGAGGGGGGGATCGGTCATGGCGAGCGAAAATAATTCTCAAGAGAATAACGAGATGAGCGAAGAGAAGATGAAGTCGGGCCATCGGGATTCAGAGGAAGGTCACAAAACCCGGGATGATGAAGATCGCAAATATCACGAAAAGGGACAAAATGGCGGTCATGGAAAGGTGGGTCACGGAGGGGGAAATCACGAGAAGGGGGGCAAAGGCGGCCACGGAAAGGGGGGCCACCACGCCCGGATGCTCCAGGACTTCAAGAAGAGGTTCTTCGTCTCCCTCGCAATAACGGTCCCGGTCCTGGCCCTCTCCCCCATGATCCAAACCTTCTTCGGTTTCGACCTGGTCTTTTCGGGCTCATTTTACATTCTATTCGCCCTCTCCTCCCTGGTCTACTTCTACGGAGGCTGGCCCTTCCTCGTGGGCCTGAAGAGGGAGCTGGCCGAGAGGGAGCCGGGAATGATGACCCTGATCGCCGTGGCCATATCCGTCGCCTACTTCTACAGCTCTGCGGTCGTCTTCGGCTTTGCTGGCAAGTTCTTCTTCTGGGAGCTGGTGACCCTGATCGATATCATGCTCCTGGGCCATTGGATGGAGATGCGCTCGGTGATGGGTGCCTCCCGGGCCCTGGAGGAGCTGGCCAAGATAATGCCCTCCGAGGCTCACCTCCTCAAGGACGGTGGTGAGGTCGAGGAGGTCGAGGTCGAGGTCCTGAAGAAGGGGGACAGGGTGATGGTCAGGCCCGGAGAGAAGGTCCCCGTGGACGGGACCGTTCTGGAGGGGAGAAGCAGCGTCAACGAGTCACTCCTCACCGGCGAATCGAAGCCCGTATCCAAGACTGAGGACTCCGAGGTGATCGGCGGATCGATAAACGGCGAGGGGTCTCTCGTCGTCGAGGTCGCCAAGACTGGAAAGGAGACCTACCTGAGCCAGGTGATCGATCTCGTGAGCACGGCTCAGGAGAGCAAGTCCAGAACTCAGGATCTGGCCAACAGGGCCGCCTTCTTTTTGACGGTGATCGCCCTCTCGGTGGGTGCGATCACCCTCGCCGCCTGGCTCTATTACGGTCGGGATCTCGTCTTCGCCATCGAGAGGGCGGTCACGGTGATGGTGATAACCTGCCCCCACGCTCTCGGCCTCGCCATCCCCCTGGTGGTGGCCGTCTCGACCTCCCTCGCCGCCAACTCCGGCCTTCTCATAAGGGACAGGCAGTCCTTCGAGAGGGCGAGAGACCTCCAGGCCGTCGTCTTCGACAAGACCGGGACTCTCACCCGGGGCGAGTTTGGGGTCACCGACGTGATACCGCTCGCCGAGGCGGGCGAGGAAGAGGTTCTGAGGCTTGCTGCGTCCTTAGAGTCCCGGTCTGAGCACTCGATCGCAAGAGGCGTTGTGGGGAGCGCAAAAGACCGGGGAATCGATCCTCTGGAGGTGGAGAGTTTCGATTCTATACCTGGGAAAGGTGTCAAGGGTGTGATCGGTGGCAGAAGCCTGAAGGTGGTCAGCCCCGGCTACCTCGAAGAGAACGGGATCGAGCTCGACGATCGAAGGTCAGAGGAGGCAAAAGAAGGAGGAAAGACTGTCGTCTTCCTCCTGAAGGATGAGCTGCCCATAGGAGCCCTCGCCCTCGGCGATGCTCTGAGGACCGAGTCGAAGGAGGCGGTCAGTAGGCTGAAGTCGATGGGGGTGAAGTGCATGATGCTCACCGGCGACAACAGGTACGTCGCAGAGCAGGTGAGCGGAGAGCTGGGCCTCGACGAGTTCTTCGCCGAGGTCCTTCCAGATCAGAAGGCCGAGAAGATCAGGGAGGTCCAGGAGATGTACACCGTTGCCATGGTGGGCGACGGGGTCAACGACGCTCCGGCCCTGGCCCAGGCCGACGTCGGGATCGCCATCGGGGCGGGAACCGACGTCGCCGTCGAGACTGCGGACATAGTCCTCGTACGAAACGATCCGAGGGACGTCGTCTCGATAATTAGGCTGTCCAAGAAGACCTACTCGAAGATGTTCCAAAATCTCCTCTGGGCGACGGGGTACAACGCCTTCGCCATACCCCTTGCGGCCGGCGTCCTCTACGGATATGGGATCCTTCTGAGCCCGGCAGTGGGGGCGGTTTTGATGAGCATGAGCACCATCATCGTCGCCGTGAACGCGAAGCT